>NZ_JBEXMX010000036.1:0-54583 GCF_040610755.1 Gordonia sp. NPDC003585
GACTGCGGCGCCACCCCGCTCGGTACCGAACCGGGGGAGTCGTGGCGTACCGGACGGTTCCGGGCGCCGTACCTCCGGGACCCGTTACTCGACGCCGGTGTGTTGGTGGAGACCTTGGAGACGGTCACGTTCTGGTCGGGGCTGGCCGACCTGAAGGCGTCGGTGACCGGAGCGCTCACCGATGCCTTGACCGCGTCGGGCACACCACCGCTGGTCATGTGCCACATCAGTCACGTGTACCACTCGGGTGCGTCGCTGTACTTCACCGTCGTCGCGCCGTTCGGCGAGGACCCGCTGGCCGATTGGGCGGCCGCCAAGTCCGCCGCGAACGCCGCGATCCGCGCCGCCGGCGCCAGCATCACCCACCACCACGCGGTGGGCCGCGATCATCGCGCCGCCTATCACGACGAAATCGGTGCCCTGGGTGTCGAGTTGCTGAACGCCGCGAAACGCGTTGTGGACCCGGCCGGGATCTGCAATCCCGGCATCCTGCTCTGACGACCGTACCCACCCCCAACGGCTAGGCTGGCACGCATGGGCGACGACGCAACTCCGACCTCGCACAGCATCTACATCGCATCCGCGGAGGGTGACACCGGAAAATCGACGGTCGCGCTGGGCCTGCTGGCCTTGCTCACCGCAACAGGTGGCCGGGTCGGGGTGTTCCGCCCCATCTCGCGTGGCGCTGCGGGTGAACGCGACTACATCCTCGACCTTCTCATCGAGTACGACTCGGTCGACATCGACTACGAGGACTGCATCGGGGTCACCTACGACCAGGTGCACGAGGACCCGGAAGCGGCCATCGCCGAGATCGTCGCTCGTTTCCACGCGGTCGAGGCGCGGTGCGATCGTGTGGTGATCGTCGGCTCCGACTACACCGACGTGGGCAGCCCGTCGGAGTTGAGCTACAACGCGCGGATCGCCGCCAACCTATCGGCACCGATCATCTTGGCGCTCAAGGCCGCCGACCGGACTCCTCAGGAGGTGCACGGTCTGGCGGAACTGTTGATGGCGGAGATCGCGGCGTCACATGCGACGACGGTGGCGCTCGTGGCCAATCGTTGTCCGCCCGACCAACTGGTGGTGATCGAGAAGGAACTCGAGAAGACCGGTATCCCGACACTGTGTCTGCCCGAGGAGCCGATCCTCGTCGCGCCGACGATGGCCGAGCTGAAAGAGGAACTGGGCGCCGAGATGTACAGCGGCGACACCGAACTCCTCGATCGGGAAGCGCTCATGGTGATGGTGGGCGGTATGACCGTCGAGCACATCCTCGAGCGTCTCACCGAGGGCACCGTGGTCATCACCCCGGCCGACAGGTCCGACGTCCTGCTGGCGCTGGTGAATGCCAATGCGGCCAAAGGGTTTCCGCGGCTGGCGGGGATCATTCTGAACGGTGGACTGCGACCGCATCCGATGATCGAGGCTTTGGTCCAAGGACTCCGGCCGAACCTGCCGATTCTGGTCTGCCAACAGGGCACCTACGAGACCGCCCGCACGGCGGCGCATACGCGCGGTCGGCTGGCAAAGGGTTCGGCTCGCAAGATCGAGGCGGTGCTCTCGCTCGTCGAAGAGCACGTCGATCCCGAAGAGGTGCTGCAGAAGTTGAACGTCGGCACCCCGACCGTGGTGACCCCGCAGATGTTCGAGTACGGGCTGATCGCGCGGGCCCGCGCGCAGCGCCGACACATCGTGCTCCCCGAGGGCGACGACGACCGGATCCTGCGCGCCGCAGGGCGTTTGCTTCGACGCAACGTCGCGGATCTGACGCTCCTCGGCGACAGCGACGCCGTGCACACCCGTGCCGCGGATCTCGGCGTCGACCTCACCGGCGTCGACATCATCGATCCCGCGTCGTCGGATCACCTGAACGAGTTCGCCGCGGCCTACACCGAGATGCGCAAGCACAAGGGTATGGAATTCGAACGCGCACAAGAGATGATGCGCGACGTCTCCTACTTCGGCACCATGATGGTGCACACCGGCCGCGCCGACGGGATGGTGTCGGGGGCGGCGCACACCACCGCGCACACCATCCGGCCGGCCTTCGAGATCATCAAGACGAAGCCGGGTGTGTCGACCGTCTCGAGTGTGTTCTTCATGTGTCTGGCCGACAAGGTTCTCGCCTACGGCGACTGCGCCATCGTGCCCGATCCCACCGCCGAACAACTCGCCGACATCGCGATCAGCTCGGCGCAAACCGCTTCGCAGTTCGACATCGAGCCGCGCGTTGCCATGCTCTCCTACTCGACGGGCAAGTCCGGATCGGGCGCAGATGTCGACAAGGTCAGGGTGGCAACGGATTTGGTGCGTGAGCGTGCCCCGGAGGTACTCGTCGAGGGGCCGATCCAGTACGACGCGGCGGTCGAGCCCAGCGTCGCGGTCACCAAGATGCCCGATTCGGCGGTGGCCGGTCGGGCGACCGTGCTGATCTTCCCGGACCTCAACACCGGCAACAACACCTACAAGGCGGTGCAGCGCAGCGCGAACGCCATCGCGATCGGACCGGTGCTCCAGGGGCTGAACAAGCCCATCAACGATCTCTCCCGTGGCGCACTCGTGTCCGACATCGTCAACACCGTGGCAATCACTGCGATCCAGGCCCAGCAGCCCGCAGGAGGCGAGCAGTGAGCGGCTTGACGGAATACGGCCCGCTCTCTTCGCTCCCGGCGCCGACCGGTGCCGTTCTCGTCCTCAACGCCGGCTCGTCGTCGCTGAAATATCAACTCCTACACCCCGATACCGGTGAGGTGTGGGCCGACGGCATCGTCGAACGGATCGGTGAGAACGACTCGTCGATCACCCATGAGCAGGGGGATGTCGAGATCCGCGAGACCGCGGCGATCGCCGACCACCTCGCCGCGATCGAGTGGGCCATCCGATGTTTCGCCGACAACGGCACCGATCTCGCGGCGGCGGGTCTGGTGGCCGTCGGCCATCGGGTGGTGCACGGTGGTCGGACGTTCTACGAACCGACCATCATCACTCGCGAGGTGATCAGCGAGATCACCCGGATCTCACCCCTTGCGCCGCTGCACAATCCGGCGAATCTGATCGGTATCGAGGCCGCCCGGACCTTTCTGCCCGACGTCCCGTCGGTCGCGGTCTTCGACACCGCCTTCTTCCACGGTTTGCCCGACGCCGCCGCCACGTATGCCATCGACCGGGGGGTTGCGGACCTCCATGCCATCCGCCGCTACGGCTTTCACGGCACCAGCCACGACTACGTGTCGCATCGCGTCGCGGATTTCCTGGGCCGCGACTACGACGAGCTGAACCAGATCGTTCTCCACCTCGGCAATGGTGCGTCGGCGTCGGCTATTGCCGGTGGCCATCCCATCGACACCTCGATGGGGATGACACCGTTGGAAGGGCTGGTGATGGGTACCCGCAGTGGCGATCTCGATCCGGGCCTCGTGTTGCATCTGCACCGCGTCGCCAAGCTGTCCGTCGATCAGATCGATACCCTGCTCAACAAGCAGTCGGGGTTGAAAGGGTTGTGCGGCGAGAACGACTTTCGCGCGATCTCGGCGCTGATCGAGGCCGGTGACGAGAATGCCCGCCGGGCTTACGATGTCTACATTCATCGCCTCCGCCGCTACATCGGTGCCTACATGATCGAGCTCGGCCGGGTGGATGCGATCACCTTCACCGCTGGTGTCGGGGAGAACTCGACCCCGGTTCGCGCCGATGCCCTCGCGGGCCTCGAGCATTACGGCATCATCATCGACGCGGAGCGAAACGCTGTGCGCAGCAAGGAGCCACGGCGCATATCGGCGGACGACTCGGAGATCGACGTGCTGGTGGTCCCGACCAACGAAGAACTCGCCATCGCCCGGCAGTCCGCCGCCGTGGTGGCCTGAGAGTCCGCCGGATCAGAACAGCGTGTCCGGCCTGACGTAGTTCGCGAGGTCGACGAGCATGAAGCGGTGGTCGCGGTTGGTTCGGGTCTGCCGGGCGAGATGACGCAGTGAGCGTTCCGTCCCTGCGCGGATACCCGACTCGGTGAACGGGAAGCCGAGCAGGGTCGACGGCTCGCTGGAATCTTTTGCGGCGTCGGGGTTCTCATGCATCCAGCCGAGCGCGGTACCGAGGACGATGAGCAGCATCCGGGATTTGCGCGGTTCGGTGTCGGGAATCTGCTCGAGCCGCCGGGCAGCTTCGACGATCTGCTCGCGGGTGACCTCCGATGGTGGCCGACCGTGCACCAGCGCGATGACCGCCGTGGCGCGGGCGGTGTTGAAATGCCGGCTGGTTGCGGGAACCTCATCGAGTGGGCGGATCGCTTCGTCGTAGTCTCCGACAGCCACCGACAGCCGTGCGAGACCGAAAGCAGCGGTGACGATTCCATGGTCGGTGAGCCACAGGTCGTGGTAGTGATGTTGCGCCACATCGAAGAGTTCCGAGATTCGCCGTTCCGACGCCGGTGACTCGCCCTGCTCGTCGGACAGCCACCGGCCGATCAATTCGGCGGTGCCGGCGACCGCGAGTTTGGGTCCGATCTCGCCGGGCATCGCGCTGAGCACCTCGTCGAATCGCTCGTAGGCGAGTTCGGGTTCGTCGTTCATCAACGCGCAGATACCCATGTACCACTGCACGCGCCACGAATTGCCGTGGTGTACAGATACTTCGCGGAGCAGCGCCAAGGCGGTGTCGACGTCGTCGAGTTCGAGGTGTGCTCTTGCCTCGGCCAGATCGATCTCCAGTGACGGGTGGCCCTCCTGGGCACGACGGCCGAGCAGCGACACGAAACCCTCAGCGCGCGCGGCATTGATCGAGTCGAGGGTTTGCCGCGGGTCCGACAGCGCGGCCGAGGTCAGCAGGCCCGCAGCCGGATCCATCGGATTGACCAGCGGAACCGGCAGCGCCCGGGCGATGTCGACCGGATCGTAGAAGGCGGCCTGGTCGGGATCGAAGAAGCCGTCGACCGGCGCGAGCATCAGATCGGTCCCGAATGTCGAGCGCTGCGGCGTGAACACCGTCGACAACGCGGGCCGGGGAACACCCGTGTGCACCGCGACAGTTTCGCGCAGCACGTTGAGTACCTGGGTGGTCATCTCTTCGGCCGACGCGAATCGATCACCGGGATCGGTGGCCGTAGCTCGTTGCAGCAGAAGATAGTACGACGGGTTCTCCTCGAACACCGGGGTGGTCGACGGGTCGGGGAGGCCGTCGACGTAGCGGCCCTTGCGCATCTCGATCGGCACGGTCAGCACGGCGAGGGTCCGTCCGACGCTGTAGATGTCGGTGGCCACCTGTGGTCCGGTCTTCACGATCTCCGGTGCCTGGAAACCGGGTGTGCCGTAGAGATGTCCGTAACCGTTGATCGCCGACACCGCGCCCAGATCGATCAGCTTCACCTCGTCGCTGCCGACCATGATGTTCTCGGGCTTGACGTCGTTGTACACCAGGCCCACCGAGTGCAGGTATCCGACGGCGAGCAGCACTTCCAAAATGTAGGCGAGTGCTTGTTCCACCGAGAGTAGTTCGGCACCTTCATGATCCGAGGTGATCTGCTTGAGCGTCCGTCCGCCGATGTACTCCATGACGATGTAGCCGTAGCGCTCGCCCTGTTCGCCGATGTGCTCGACGAAGTTGTAGATCTTCACGATGCCGGGATGATTCACCGACGCCAGGAACTGGCGCTCGGCGACGGCGACCCGCTGTGCCTCCGAATCCGAGGAATTCAGCAGGCCTTTGAGGACCACCGGCCGATCCGACACGTTTCGGTCGATCGCGAGGTAGATCCATCCCAGTCCGCCGTGCGCGATGGCGCCGGTGATCTCGTACTGGCCGGCGACCACGGTGCCCGGTGCGAGCCCGGGGACAAACGAGTAGCGCGCACCGCAATGCGGGCATGTGCCCGAGACCTCGCCCTTCCCCGGACCGGAGGTGCGCCCCACCGGTTTTCCGCAACGCCAGCACACGCGTTTGGATTCGACGATGACCGGATGGTCGAGGACGGCGTCCTCAGGCTCGATGTCGACGATTTTCGGCATCTCGACCAGCCCGCTGCCGAGCCGCCGTTCGTGGACCGCTGCGCGACGGCTGGGTACGAGGCGTCGGGTCTGGCGCCCCGATCCGACCGGCGCGTCGTGGGCCACCGGCGGCCGAGTCGCGAAGACCCGATCGGTCTGGGCGTCGACACCCGGCAATTCGGTTGCCTGCGTTGGTGCATCGCCCTGTGGATCGGTGTCGGCGTCCTCGTTTCCGATCGTCTGGTAGTCGTCGCCATCGGCAGGACCACCGTCATCGTCATCGTCGTCGCCCATCAGGTCGGCGAGACTGACCTGCTGTGTGCCGACGTGTTCGTCTTCTGGCGTCTCGTCGTCGAGCAGCGCGTCGAGCGACACACGTTGGGTGCCGATGTGCTCGGACTCGTCGGCGTCACTTGCCTGCGTCGGCGAATCCCCGTGCGGTTCAGGATCGGTCGTCATCGCATCAGTCCCGATAGGTCACGAGTGGGGGACCATAACCGCCGCTGTCCCCGAGGACCGTGAGCCACTGGTTGTACATGCGCCACCACGTTCCGTCCGCGCGAATGCGCTCGAGGACACCGTTGACGAAGCGCACCAGATCGTCCTTGCCGTGCGGGATTCCGACTCCGTAGTATTCCTCGCCGAGACTGGGGCCGACGACCTGAACCCACGGGTCCTGCGCGGCAAGGCCGGCCAGGATCGCATCGTCGGTGGTCACCGCGTCCACCTGGCCCTGCTGCAGCAACACCAGGCAATCCGCCCAGGTCGTGGTGCTGATCAGATGTGCGCGCGGCTGGATCGACTGGATTCGTCCGATCGACGTCGCACCGCGTGCCGAACACACCCGCTTGCCCGCCAGTTTCTCCGGACCGGTGATGCCGGATTCTTTCAGTGCCAGAATGCGTTGCGAGGCAACATAGTACGGCGAGGAGAAGCTGACCTCACGAAGGCGCTCGCAGGTGATGCTCATCGTCTTGACCACGACGTCGACCGCCCCGGTCTTGAGGGCCTCGATGCGTTCGGCCGAACTGAGCACCCGGAACTCCACGCGCCCCGGATCGTTGAAGATCGCGCGCGTGATCTCGCGGGCGAGGTCGACGTCGAATCCCTTGATGTCACCCGACATCGGATCTCGGAAGCTGAACAGGTTGGACCCGATGTCGAGCCCGACGATGAGCCGTCCATGCGCGACGATCTCGCCCATCGACGATCTCGGCGGCATCCGGCCGGGCGCCGGCATCCGGGCCGGTGGCCGCAGACTCTCGGTGGCGTTGCAGGATTCGGCATTCGGCGGCGGTTCGAGGGGGACGTTGGTCTGCACTCCCGCGGGCATGGGGGTGATCGCGGTGGCGGTCGGGGGTGGGGCGTCGGGTGCGGGGAAGGTGACGCACCCGGTGAGGATCAGCGCGGCGGCGGTGAGGATGCCGAAGACCGTGCTGCGGCGCCGAATCGTATTCGTGTTCATCGGTACTCCCTGATGCGCGGTATCAGGCCGAGAATGACTGCGGCGGCCGCGAAGATGGTGAGCATCAAGATGCCGGTGCCGGTGAAACCGAGGACCCGCTGGGCGGTGTTGATGTCGTCACGGAAGGAGGTTCGCGCCGATGTGATGGCGTCGACCAAGGCCTTGTCGACCGCGCTGTAGCTGGTCGCCGAACTGTTCTCGTCGTCGCCGACGGTCATCGTGCGTGCGCGTCCGAAGGCGCCGGATTCGATGTACCCGCGCACTACGGCGTCGGTGGCCTTCCAGCGCTCCACCGCGGACGCGACAGCGTCGAGTTGCTCGGTACTCACCGAACGTCGCACGTCCTCGTTGTCGCGCAGGCGTGCGACGGTGGCGGAGATGCCTTCGGTCGACTGGGCGAAGGAGCGTTCGAGCCCACCCTGATCACCGCGCCGCACCAGTGCCAGGGTTTCCGCCGACCGCGCCTGCTGGGTCAGGATGCGCGCGGCGGTGAGTTCGCGGAGGGGGTCGGCCCCGCCGGTGCGGGCGTCGCTGGTCGCGGCCACCGACATGAGCCCCGACGCCAAGAGCCACACCGTGCCGGTGGTGATCGCCAAGATCGCCGCGACCACGCCGAGATTGAAGCGGCGCCGGGTACGTCTGGCCAGGTAGCGGGAGGTGAGGATCAGGGCCAGGAGCACGGCCAACAGCGCCGCGTAGACGGTCCAGGGCGGACGACTCAGGCTTCGCTGGGGGTCGGCGATCGCCAGCGATCGCTGTTCGTAGAGGCGCTGCGCGGCCGGCAGGATCTGGTCCTGCATCATCGACGACGCCTGGCCGAGGTAATCGGAGCCGACCGGGTTGCCCTGCCGGTTGTTGGTCCGCGCCGTCTCGACCAGTCCGCTGTACACCGGGATGGAGACCGCGAGGGTGTTGAGATCGGCGGCGACCGCTTTGTCGTCTCGATCGGGTGTGCCGTCCGCGCCGGGCTCACCTGAGCTGCCGGTCGCGAGGATCAGCGACGACGAAGCCGTGGCGAGCGCATTGGCGTAGCGAGTACGGAGTTCGGGGGTCTCCAGCCCGCCGGAGATGAACGCGGCGTTGGCCGACGCATCGGCGACCGACAGCGATGAGTACAACACTTGACTCGCTTCGGCCAGGGGCTCGGCCCGGTCGATCATGCGCTGCAGGGTTTGGGTGCGGTTCTCCAGCACGGTCGATGCGTACAACCCGGTGCTGACCGACGCCGCGGCGAGCACGATCAGGATGGTGACGAGCTTGCCGGGTGTCGTCACCGCATAGTGGCGCAGGGTGGCGAAGGGGGATTGGGCGCGCTCGCGAGCTGCGGCGACGAGTTCGCGGCGGTCGGCGAGTACCTGCCGGATCGGGGGCGACGACTGTCCGGGCCGCACCGTCCTTCCGGCGCGGGTGAGTACGGTCCGCATCGGGGACGCGTCGCCGGTCACCTCAAGATCCCTTCTCAGTCCTGTATGTGTTTCAGCCTAGGCCATGTCGGGGGTACCCGACCGGGTTCGACACTGCCCGAGATCGAGGTCCGATATGTCGGACCGAATGACCCTGGCGAGGGTTGTCTGACTCACATACGGTGGAGATGCCCGGTTGCATCACGACAACCGGTATGCGAGGAGGCGGAGTGCGCGGGGACGGCGACGGTTGGGTGATCGATCCGGACGGCTCACGGTATTGGGGTGTCCACGGCGCGGCGGGACTCCTGCTCCGGGCGCCACTCGACGGCGGTGCGACCGGAATACTGCTGCAACATCGAGCGGTCTGGTCTCATCAGGGCGGCACCTGGGGTCTCCCCGGAGGTGCGCGGGACTCCCACGAGAGCGCCATCGACACCGCCGTGCGCGAAGCCGACGAAGAGGCAGGGGTCCGCGCCGACCAGCTCACGGTTGTCGCGGCGCTGGTCACCCACCAATCGCCGAGCGGGTGGACCTACACCACCGTCATCGCCGATACGTCCGAACCGGTCCGCACGGTCGCCAACGGCGAATCGGCGGAACTGCGTTGGGTGGGCGAACATGACGTCGACACACTGCCACTACACCCGGGATTCGGTCAGGCTTGGCCCGGCCTCCGCGAGCGCATCGCCCGTCTCGACCTGCAGGCCTGATTCGAAGAATTTGGCGACCAATCCCGTTGACCTGCGGAAATGAGCCAGCGTCGTGCCCGCAAAATCTAGGGGACGAGTTTCTTCCCCGGGGTTTGTAGTCGTCCGCGAGAAATTTCTCGGGGAAGACACCAAGGGCCGGGGAAGAAACTTCTTCCCCTACTTTTGTGGGCGCACGTGCCTGGCGTCGCGTTCGGCGGGTAGGCGGCCCGCCCAGACTCACTCGCTCCCGGCGAGCAGCCGGTTCGCACCCGCGACAAGCGCGTTGACGTTGGCCTCGTCGCACGTCGTGCCGTCACCGAGCGCCCACACCTGCCGGTCGTCCCTTTCGCACAGCAGGAATGCCGTGATCTGGCCGTCGCTGACGCGCTGGTGGGATTTGACGATGGAGATGGGTGCGCCGATCTCGTGCAGCATCGACGTCATCGCGCCGACCGGACCGCTGGCAACGGCGGACAGCGACATGATCCGGTCCTCGAGCGCGAAGGTCGCGCGGCACTCGACGAGGTCGTGGTGGGTGGGCTCCATGGACCATGACCCGAGTCGGATGCTTCCGCCGGGGGAGTAGTGATCGATGAATTCTGGAAAGGTCATGCCGGATGCCTCCTCGCGCATACCCCGGGGCAGTGGTGAGCCGTACCGGCGGGCGAACGGGTCGCCCATGGGCCGACCGGCGTGCTCATCGCACGAACAGGATCGTTGAGAAAGATGAAGGCTGTGCATCGCGTGTACCGATTTCGGTCGAAGTGAAGATGACCGACGTGCGCACGCATAGACCCCGCAGCGGGGGGTCGGTCAGATTCAGACCCCGCTGCGGCGGGTTACGAGCGCGTTCGCGATGTACAGCATGATGGCGACCACCTTAGACCCGCCGTTCGCCGGGCGGCAAATGACTATTCGCCGCGTCGGGAATCTGTACCTGCCGGCGCGACGAAATGCACTGTGCACTTGGTCGGGCCGCCACGTACAGATTCCCTCCAGGCCGGAGGGCAGCTGGTCAGCCTCGGACCAGCGCTCGCGCCGCCGATTCCGGATCGTCCGCCGCAGTGATGGCACGCACGACGACGATCCGCTCCGCCCCGGCTGCCCGCACTTCGGGGAGCCGGGCGAGGTCGATGCCGCCGATCGCGAACCACGGCTTTACCGAGTTCGTCGCGGCGACCGAGGTCACCAGATCCAGCCCGGCCGCCGGCCGTCCCGGCTTGGTGGGCGTCGTCCAGCACGGGCCGACGCAGAAGTAGTCGACGTCGTCGTCGGCCGCGGCGCCTGCGGCCTGGTCGACATCATGCGTCGACAGCCCGATGACCACGTCGGGCCCGACGATCTGCCGGGCGGCAGCAGGCGCGAGATCACCCTGGCCCACATGCAGGACGTCGGCCTGAGCCAGGGCCGCGATGTCGGCGCGATCGTTGACGGCCAGCAGCGCTCCGCGAGCACGGACCACCCGACGCAGCTCCGCGAGGATCGCGAGTTCTTCACGCGCCTCCAGCGTCCCGAATCGCTCCTCGCCGACCGATCCCTTGTCGCGCAACTGGACGATGTCGACGCCACCGTCGATGGCCTTCGAGACGAAATCGAGCAGATCGCCGCGCTCTCGCCGTGCGTCGGTGCACAGGTAGAGCGTCGCCGTGTCGAGTCGCTGTCGGGGCGAGGTGGTCATCGGGTAGACGCTACCTCGCGGCGGTCAGGGCTCGTCGACGCCGCTTTGGCGGACCGGGCTGCACTCAACCAAGACCGACCGGCCGCGTAGGCTCATGATCGGAGTACATCACGGGAGCCCGGCCGGGCTGAGAGTGCGGAGAAGCCGCAGACCGTCTGACCTGATCCGGGTAATGCCGGCGAAGGAAGGTGATTGCACGTGCAGAGTGTTGCCGTTGTGGGCGGCGGCGTCATCGGGCTGTCCATTGCGCTTGCGGCGTCCGACGCCGGTTGGCGTGTGCGGGTCGTCGACGCGGGAGTCGCCGACCGTGCCTCACATGTGGCCGGCGGCATGCTCGGATCGTTGGGCGAGGGCATTCCGGGCGAAGAGACGCTGCTCGCGATGTCCGTCGAATCGGTTCGACGCTGGCCCGCCCTCATCGACCGGCTCGGCGACCCGAACGTCGTGACCGCCACCGATTCGCTGTTCGTCGCCGGTACCGCAGCCGACCTGCACCGTCTCGACCATCTCGCCCGGTTCGTGTGGTCTCAGCAGACCGACGCTCGCACGGTGCTCACCTCGATCACCGGCCGCGACATCCGCGCACTCGAGACGGCGCTGAGTACCCGGCTCGTGGGCGGCTACCGCGCCGAAGGCGAATGGGCACTGGACAATCGGCGGCTCCTGACAGCGCTGCGGGACACGGCCCGCGCGTCGGGCGTCGTGTTCGACGACACGCGAATCGGTTCGCGAGACGCGCTCGACGACGACCAGGTGGTCCTCGCCGCCGGATTGGGCACCAACGCACTATGGCCGCAGGCGCAACTCCAGGCCGCCAAGGGTGAGGTGCTCAGGTTGCGGCGCACGCGGTCCTCGGTGCCACCGCCGCGCCACGTGATCCGCGCGGCGGTCGGCGGCCGCAATGTGTACCTGGTGCCTCGTGCCGATGGAATCGTCGTCGGCGCAACGCAATACGAAGCTCCTGTCGATGCCGGCGATATCCTTCCCGAGGCAGGCGGAGTGCTCGACCTGCTCGCCGACGCCACCGAGGTGATGCCGGGGCTGCGTACGTACGAACTCGTCGAGGCGGGCGCGGGCCTACGTCCATGCACGGCGGACGGACTGCCGATCATTCGGCGTCTCGACGAGCGGACCGTGGTCGCAACCGGCCACGGCCGCAACGGAATTGTGCTCGCACCACTCACGGCCGACGAGGTGGTGGGGCTGCTCGGTGATCCGCGGCGGGCACCCACACCGGCGGCAATGACTTCGGGAGGCGAGAGATGACGATCACGGTCAACGGCGAACCGACAGCGGTGGCCCCGGAAACGTCGGTGGCCGCGCTGCTGACGCATCTGGGCCTGCCCGACCGCGGGGTTGCGGTCGCCGTCGACGGCGCGGTCGTCCCGAAAGGCTCGTGGGCGCAATCCATTCCGGATGGTTCGGTGGTCGAGGTCGTGACGGCGGTGCAGGGTGGCTGACTGCACAGATCCGTTGCGGATCGCGGACCGCGAGTTCGGATCACGACTCATCACCGGTACCGGCGGCGCGACGAGCCTGGCGGTCCTCGAACGCGCACTGATCGCGTCGGGCACCGAACTCACCACCGTCGCGATCCGGCGGGTCGACGCCGCGTCGGGCACCGGAGTGCTCGACCTGCTCCGGCGCCTCGACATCGCACCCCTGCCCAACACGGCAGGCTGCCACACGACGGCCGAGGCGGTGCTGACCGCGCAACTGGCCCGCGAGGCCATGGAGACCGACTGGGTCAAGCTCGAGGTGGTCGCCGACGAACGCACCCTCATGCCCGATCCGATCGAACTGGTCGACGCCGCGTCGGCGCTGGTCCGGGACGGGTTCACCGTGCTGGCCTACTCCAACGACGACCCCGTCCTCGCTGCCCGGCTCGAAGACATCGGCGTCGCTGCTGTGATGCCCCTCGGCTCCCCGATCGGCACTGGCCTCGGCATCCTCAACCCGCACAACATCGAGATGATCGTCGCGCGGGTGCAGGTGCCGGTGATCCTCGACGCCGGGATCGGCACCGCAAGCGACGCGGCCCTCGCGATGGAACTCGGTTGCGACGGAGTGTTGCTGGCGTCGGCGGTCACCCGGGCCGACGACCCGGAACGGATGGCCGCCGCCATGCGCCACGCGGTTCTCGCGGGCCGGCTCGCGGCGCAGGCGGGACGGATCCCGCGTCGCTTCTGGGCGGAGGCGTCGTCGCCCGAGCGCGCGACCAGCAGTTGAGTGGGTCACGCTATGGTCGGGGTGTGCTCACAGTCCAGAAGCTCACCAAAGACTTCGGCGACAAGCGCGCCGTCGACAACCTCAGTTTCGAGGTGTCACCCGGGCACGTGACGGGCTTCCTCGGCCCCAACGGTGCCGGCAAGTCGACCACGATGCGCATGATGCTCGACCTCGACCGTCCCACCTCGGGTTCGGTCGCCATCGACGGTCAGCGCTACCAGGATCTCGAGGATCCGATCCGGCAGGTGGGGGCGCTGCTCGACGCCAAATGGGTCCATCCCAACCGGAGTGCGCGGTCGCATCTGCGCTGGCTGGCGGCGGCCAACCGGATTCCGGCGAGTCGGGTCGACGAGGTCATCGAGATGGTCGGTCTGACGTCGGTGGCCACCAAGCGCGCGGGTGGCTTCTCGCTCGGCATGTCGCAGCGGCTCGGCATCGCCGGCGCACTCCTCGGTGACCCGCACACGCTGATGTTCGACGAGCCGGTCAACGGCCTCGACCCCGAGGGCATCGTCTGGATTCGCGGATTCATGCGACAGCTCGCTTCGGAGGGGCGCACCGTTTTCGTCTCCAGCCACCTCCTTGCCGAGATGGCGCTCACCGCCGACCATCTCATTGTCATCGGCCGCGGGCGGCTCATCGCCGACTGCTCGGTCAGCGAATTCACCTCGCGTGCACAGACTTCGGTTCGGGTGCGCGGTCCGCAGCTGGAGGATCTGCACGTCGCGCTGGCCGCGGCAGGCCTGGCGCCGGCGCCCGGTCCCGCCGACGCCAAGGGCCGACCGGTGATGGTGGTGCCCGACACGACCACCGACCAGGTGGGCGACCTGGCCGCTGCGGCCGGGGTGGTCCTGCACGAACTGACCGAGGAGACCGCATCGCTCGAGGAGGTCTTCATGCAGGTCACCGCCGGTGACGTCGAATACCAGGGTGGAACGGGGGTCGTGGCATGATCGCGACGATCGACTCGGAGCGGATCAAGCTCATGAGCACGCGCTCGCCCTACTGGTGCGTGGCGATCGTGGCCGTCCTGGGTCTGGGTCTGGCCGCGCTGATCTCGTCGGGCGGTCCGGTCGACGAGCTCACCGACAACCCGGCGAACGTCTACCTGTTGGGCGTGAACCAGTTCGGTCTCGCCGTCTTGTTGATCATGGCGGTCCTGGGGATCACCACGGAGTACCGCTTCGGAACCATCCGGTTGTCCTTCGAGGCAACGCCCCGCCGTTGGCAGGTGCTCGTCGCCAAGGGGGTGGTGTTCGCGATCGTCGGCCTGGTGGTGACCTTCGTGATCTGCCTGCTGGGTCTGGTCATCGCCAAGCTCTTTGCCGGTGACGACTTCGACCTCACCAGTTCGGATGCCATCCGTCAGCTCTGGGGGACGCCCATCTTCATCGCGTTGGCGATGCTGATCGGCGTGGCGGTGGGTGCACTGATCCGGCAGACGGCGGGTGCGGTGACGATCGTGCTGGTGTGGACGCTCCTCGTGGAGACGGTCGTGATACCTCTGCTGCCGAAGGTCGGGGAGCCGGTGGTGCCGTTCCTCCCGTTCACCAACGGCTGGCGGTTCCTCACCGGCGACACCGGCGATTTCCACTGGAACATCTACGGTTCACTGGTCTACTTTGCCCTGGTCGCGCTGGTGATTCTCGGCGCAGCGATCGCCGTGGTCAACAAACGCGACGCCTGATGTGAACAGTTCGGTCAGACTTGACCGCGACTGGTGCCGAGACTTACCGATGAGTCTAAAATCTGCAGGCATGTCCGGGAATTGGCCCTTGGTGGAGCGTGAACGCGAGTTCCGAACCATTCAGGCTGCCCTGCGCGGGGAGACCACCGGGTGCGGCGTGGTCCTCACCGGCGATTCCGGCGTCGGCAAGACCACGCTCGCGCGTCATGTCACGGCCGGCTTGTCGTCGGGCGTCCGGTGGGTCGCGGGCACCGAGTCGGCCCGGTCGATTCCGTTGGGCGTCTTCGCGCATCTCGTCGGTCCGGCCACGTCCAGTGATCCCGTGACCTACCTCGCCGCGGCCCGCGAATCGCTACTCGCCGACGGTGACGTGGTCATCGGCGTCGACGACGCCCATCTGCTCGACGAACTGTCGGCGACGCTGCTGCATCAGCTTGCCATCGACCGCGCCGTCCACATCGTCGCCACGGTGCGCAGCGGCGAGGTGGTGCCCGACGCCGTCACCTCGCTGTGGAAAGACAACCACCTCACTCGAATCACCTTGTCACCCTTCACCAAGGAGCAGAGCGTCGACCTCATCGAGTCGGTGCTCGGCGGGCAACTCGAGGAGCATTCGGCCAACCTGATGTGGGAGGCGTCGGGCGGTAACGCGCTCTTCCTCCGGCACATGGTCGACGGTGCACGGCAGGCCAATACGTTGCGGCAGGTCAAGGGGATCTGGCAGTTGCGCGGCCGCGCCGCGATCACCTCCGAACTCGCGTCGCTGCTCGAAGGCCGCATCGAGCAACTCGACGACACCGTGCTCACCGCACTGAAGTACCTGAGCCTGTGCGAGCCCCTCGACATCGACGTCCTGTCCGAACTCGCCGGCGAAGAAGCGGTGGAAGAGGCGGAGATCGCCGGGCTCGTGCGCATCGTCCGGGACGGCCGACGGCTCAACGTCGGCTTCCATCACCCGCTGTTCGGCGAGGTCATCCGTCGTCGTCTGGGTCTGGTGTCGTCGCGGCGGCTGCGCGGCAAGCTCGTCAAGGCTTTGCGTGAACGACCGCGGACGACGCCCGCCGAACGCATCCGCCTGGCCGACCTGGCCATCGAGAGTGACGTCGACATCGACCTCGAACTGCTCGGTGCGGCTGCTCGGGACGCGATGAACCTGGCGCAGATCCCGATGGGCGAGCGGTTCGCGCGCGCAGCGCTCGAGGAGGGCGGCGGGCTCGACGAGGCGGAGATGCTGGCCCGGGCCCTGATGTGGCAGGGCCATCCCGACGAGGCCGAGCAGATCCTCAGCCGCTTCGACCCCGACGACTTCGACAACGAGGCGCAGATCCTGCGCTGGGGCGGGCTGCGCGTCGGCAACATGTTCTGGGCGATGGGCGACGCCGACCGCGCCGAAGAGTTCTTGGAGATCCTGTTCGAACGCATCCAGGATCCGGGCCTGCGTCCCATCGTCACCGGTATCGCGTCGGCGTGCGCGCTGTTCGAGAACCGGATCGACGACGCGGTTCGCCTGTCCGACGAGGTGTTCGCCGAGAAGCACCCGCTGCCGTGGGCGGTGGAGTGGGCGGTCTTCGGGGGCAGTCTGTCGCGGGCGCTGCGAGGTCAGGGCAGTGCCGTCGAGAAGGTGGCCGGCCGCGGTCGTGGACTCGAGGTCGACGGAATGCTGCGCTTCCCGACCGCTTTCGGCGAGATGCTGGCGCTCACGCTCACCGGTCGGCTCGACGACGGCAATCTGGCCGCCGCGCGCTACGTCGATTTCGCCAACACCGCGCAGTACCTGGGGTGGGCGATGTCGGGGATTCTGGTGGCTGCCGTCGAGATGCCGCAGGGGGCGTGCACCTCGGTCACCCGACGCATGGAGCAAACGCTGGCGATCCTCGACGGCGAGGGCTTCTCACTGTCGTGGAACTACCCCGCCCGCATCTACCTCGCGCAGGCGCTCAGCGCTCTCGGGCAGACCGAGAAGGCCGAGGCCGTCCTCGTGAAGGCGCGAGCGAAGTACGGGAAGAACGTGGCGATCTTCGGTTCGATGCTGGCGATCGCCGAGGCATGGCAGTCGGCCGCGGCCGGAACGCTCACCCGCGCAGTCGAACTCGCACACGAGGCAGCGGACAAGGCTCGGACCACTGGGCAATTCGCCATCGAGGCCGAGGCGTTGCACACGGCCGCCCGGTTCGGCGACCAGTCGGTTGGCGAGCGACTCGGTGAGCTGGCGCAGCAGGTCGACGGGCCGGTCGTCGCCGTGTACGCGCGGCACGCGATCGCGCTCGCTGAGGGCGACGCCGTCGAACTGGATGTGTGCGCAGCCGATTTCGAGCAACTCGGCATTCGGCTCTCCGCGGCAGACGCCGCCGCCCAGGCCAGCGTCATGCACGACAAGGAGGAGAATCGTTCGGCGACAGTCGCTTCGGCGGCGGTGGCCAACCGCCTCGCGTCGGAGTGCGGAGGACTGCGGACCCCGGCGCTCGTCGAGGCTGCCCGGCCCTTGCCGCTGACCTCGCGCGAACGTGAGATCGCCAACCTGGTGGCGGCCGGACTGTCGAACAAGGAGATCGCCCAGCGACTCACCGTGTCGGTACGCACCGTCGAAGGCCACATCTACCGTGCCTGCACCAAACTCGACGTCACCGATCGCGCCGACATCGCGGCGCTGCTCCTCAAGGACGGTTAGGGCGCTCCAGCGCGGTAACCACCTCGTCGTCACCCACCTGGGTGAAATCGGCGTACGACTGTCCGACCGCGTGGAACGGCGTCGGAGTCACCGAGACGATCACCTGGTCTGCGCCCGCCGCCCGCATCTGTTCGAAGATGTCCGTGGGTCCGGTGGGCACCGCAACGATCACCCGCGACGCCCCGGCCGCACGCACCGCGTCGATGGCCAC
Organism: Gordonia sp. NPDC003585; assembly: GCF_040610755.1. Classification (NCBI taxonomy): domain Bacteria; kingdom Bacillati; phylum Actinomycetota; class Actinomycetes; order Mycobacteriales; family Gordoniaceae; genus Gordonia; species Gordonia sp. NPDC003585. The sequence continues at coordinate 18,015 of NZ_JBEXMX010000036.1, forward strand.
CGACATCGACGTCCCGGTGGCCAGCCCGTCGTCGACCAGGATCACCACCCGGTCCGCAAGCGAAAGCGGCTCGCGCCCTGCACGATAGCGCGCCTCGCGGTCGGCGAGGATGCGGCTCTCCCGAGCGAGCGCGGCGTCGAACTGTGCTGTGGTCACACCGAGTCTGCGGGGGATGTCGTCGTTGACCACCACGTGGTTGCCGTGAGTGATCGCGCCCATCGCGAACTCGGGTTGACCGGGTGCCCCGATCTTGCGTACCACCAGAGTGTCGAGTTCGCAGTCCACGGCGTCGGCAACCTCGCGCGCCACCGGGCCGCCGCGGGCCAGACCCAGCACGATGATCGGGCCGCGGTCGTCGGAGTCGACGGCAGCCCTAACCCGTTGTCCGAGATCCACTCCCGCGTCCCGCCGATTCCGGAATACGTGGTCGGCGCTGAGCGGCGGCGGCTGCGACATGACGCTCGGAGCCTCAGAGGTGGATGGCAGGTCCGGTCCGGACGGTGAAGCTCGGTAGGTCGCCGAGCGCGACGGTCGCCTCGTAGGTGCGGTCGTACCCGGTTGCGCTGATGCGCCAGCCGTCCGGGGTGCGGCGATAGCGGTCGGCGTAGAAGGCCGCCCCGATCAGCATGAACGAGAAGTCGGGAACGATGACCCGATCCTGTAGATACCAGCGGCCCGACGCCTCGTCGCCGTCGATGTCGATCTCCGGGTGGTCGACGCGATGCTCGGTGATCACCGCGGGCCCCACGTTGGTGCGCATGTATTCGACCAGTTCGTCACGATCCCCGAACTGCAGGCTCTCCCCGTAGTTTCCGGTCACATCCTTGGTGAGGGTGTCGGCAAAGGCGTCCCAGTCCTTGGTGTCGAGGGCACGCAGGTACCGGTACTTGAGGTTCTTGATCGCGGCGATGTCGTCGGCGAGGTCGGTCATAGTCAACATCTACTGCGCGCAGCCGTGATCCGTGGCGGATTCAGCCCTTCTTCTTCGTCCCCGGGAGCACGCCCGCGTCGATGACGGCCTTGACGATCGGTCTCGTCCGCTCGACGAGGTCTGCGGCACCGTCCGATGACCAGAGCGATTCCCCGAGTGCGTCGGTGGTGGCCTCGATGTCGTCGTAGAGCGCCCCGCCGTCGGCGCTGAGGCGATGTCCGTCGTCGGTGCGTTCGGCGAGGCCGGCGGCCACGAGCCGGTCGACGCTCGCCTCCCATTCATCGTCGCTCCAACCGCGCGTGAGCTGAACCAGTTTGCGGCCCAGGACGCGGCGTTTGACGGTCGGATCGGGGAGTTGTGACTCGTGGAAGGCGACGGCGTCGATACCGTGCAATCCGTTGAGGACGAGCGCGGCAATGTGATTGTCCCCGCGCCACTCTCGGAGCACCGCGACCGCATACCAGAGCGCTACAACGCTGGACTCGGGCGGCGTTGCGGTCGACCACCCGGCAGCCAGCGCCCGACCACCGATCGGCAGCCCGACAGCGAGTTCTCGATAACCGGCGGTCAGCTCGGTGATGGTCGGATCGTCTGCGGCGCCGCCGAGGATGGCGCGAAGCTGCGCGTCGAGCATGGCGTCGCGTCGGGCGGCAACGCGATCGAGTCCGACGTCGAGCGCGGCGGTCCAGCTCTTCTCGATCAGTTCGGGAGCGAAGTTGTAGAACGTCGACGTCACGACGGCCGGGACACATGCGCCGAGCGGGGCGCCACGTGCACCGACGTAGAAGGCGTGCGGGTCGAGTCCGGTGTCGCGCTGGGCATCCCGCAACAGCGGGCTGAAGTAGGCGAGGACGTGAAACGGTTCAAGGGTTTCGTAGGCGCTGCGCGACGCGGTGGTATCTGACACGGTTTCCACAGTCGTCAAGACCGCTCACCGTGTCAACACCGTCGGGTCAGTCCGGCTCGTGGTCCCCGTCGCGGGTGGACCCCGGTTCGGTGCGCGGCGTCAGCCGGATCGGCATTCCGAACGGGTCGAGGGGGAGGCTGTCGATGTCGTCCTCGCGGGCCGACACGGCGGGTTCGGGTGCGTCTTCGCGGCCGCGCCGCCAGCCGCCTTTCATCGGCGGTGCCTCTCCGAAGTGATCGGGATCGCCCGAGCCGTACCAGGCCACCAGCACCGCTCCGATGACCGCGCCCACAAAGCCGACGATGGCCAGCCAGCCCAGTCCGGGTTGTGCGGTGTCACCCAGGAACAGCACTCCCACCAGGCTGGGGCCGGCGGTCTCACCGACGACGAGGACCGCGGTGACGCCGTTCACCGCTCCGAGTTGGAGGGCCACCGTCTGCACGAAGAACCCGGTGGCGCCGGCCACCGCGATCGTCCATGCAGCTGGATCTGTGATGAGTGCCACACCGTCGAACGGGTGCACGCCGTCGAGGACGCGGACGCAGATCGCGATGACGCCGAACAGGAACCCCGCGGCCGCGCCGCCGACGATCGCGCCGTGTCGGCCGAGGCGATACACACCGAAGAGCGCGAATGCGCAGAGCACCAGCGTGTCGAAGAACAGACCCCAGTGGAAGGCGCGTTCCTCGCCGCCGCCGGTCTGATGCGACGACGACGCCCCCAGCAGACACAGCGACAGGACCACCAACCAGATAGCAATCCAGTCGCGGGTCTGTAGTGCGATGTTGAGCATGATCGTGCCGAGCAGCGCCGTCACCACGAGATTGGCGGACACGATGGTCTGCGACAGGAACAACGGCAGGAATCGGGCCGCGATCGCGCCGCCGGCGAAGCCGATGACGACCATCATCGTGCCGAGGATGAACGCCGGGTCGACGAATGTCGACATCGTCGACTGCAGCGTGGGTCCGCCCGCGGAATTGGTGTGGTCCTCGCCCTCCTCGCGTGCCTCGGTGGCCACGCGCCGAGCTCCGAGCGCGCGCAGCACCGTCGACATCCCATATGCCACCGCAGCCAGACACGCCGAGATGACACCGACCAGGAACATGACCCCACCTTCCGCTGTTACCCGAATACCCGCAGGTCATCGGCTACTGGGTCCCCACGCCCACCTATTCTCCCGGGTGCCCCCGACAAATCGGACACCGACGAGCAACCTAGCAACACAACGGCGAGCGCTGTACTGGATATTCCGCTGCCCTACATAATCTCTACACGCCCTCGGTCTACACTCGCCCCGGTGCACTCCTTCCAACGCGCGCACGAGCGGGATTCTCGACGCGTCCTGATCACTTTCGGCCGGTCATTCCTCACCCTGGAGCTGGCGCGGTTGCTGGCGGCCGGTGGCCATCGCGTCACCCTCGTGGACAGCATTCCGATCGGCGTCGGGCGCTTCTCCAATGCGGTGTCGTCGTTTCATCGAGTGCCGCCACCGAAGTTCGCTCCTCGCGAGTACTGTCACGCGCTGGCCCGGATCGTCGAGGCCGAGAAGATCGACCTGCTGATCCCGATCCACGAGGAAACCGACATCATCGCGATGATGACCGACATCTTCGGCCCTGAATGTCAGTTGTTCCTTTCAGATTTCGAGCTCGAGAACCGTCTTCACCACAAGTACGAGTTCCAGCGATTCCTCACCGAGCGTGGAATCCCGACCCGCAAGTACGCCCAGGTGATCGGCCCGGAAGATGTTCCGGGACTGGACTTCACGGCCCCATTCGCGCTGAAGAAGGTGTACTCACGCGGATCTCAGAAGGTACACAAGGTGATTCCCGGTGAACCGCTGACCTGGCTCGAGCACGACGCCGACAACCCGTGGATCGCACAGGAATGGGCGTCGGGGGACAAGTACTGCACCTACTCGGTCTGCCACGAAGGCCGCGTCCGCGCCCACGCGACCTATCCGGTGGACTATGCGATCGACGGCAGTTCGTGCCTCAACTTCACGTCGGCGCGGCACGAGGGAATCTTCTCGTGGGTCACCGATTTCGTGGCCGACATCGGTTTCACCGGGCAGATCGGCTTCGACTTCATCGAAGACGAGAATGGACTGTTCTGCATCGAGTGCAATCCCCGCGCGACGAGCGGCATCATGATGTTCTCGCCACACAATCGCGTCGACCGCGCCTTCTTCGACGACGACCCGGACGCACCCGTCATCGAGCCCGACGCCGACGTCAACCGGATGATCGGCCTCGGCATGCTGCTCTACGGCTGGCGTCGAGCAGGACGGGGGGACAACACGATTCGTCAGTTCTGGCGAGACTTCCGGTCATCCGACGACGTGATCACCTGCCGCGGCGACGAGAAGCCGGCCATCATGTTGCCCATCGCCTATGCGGGCATCCTGCGCAGTTGCTTCCGCTACAAGGTCGGTCTGGCCGAAGGATTCATGCACGACCACGAGTGGGATGGTCATCGGATCTGAGCTCGACGCGGCGTCCGGCGACATGCACTTCGGTGATCGCGGGTTCGCGCAGACCCATGAGCAGCGCGAACAACAGTTGGTCACGCGCGTGGGCCGGATCGTCGGACCGGATACCACCCTCGATGGTCGCGGCCAGGGGCGGCCACCGGTCGGGTTCGATGACCAAGAAGTCGGCGTCCTTGCCGACGTCGAAGTTGCCGAACCGGTCCTCCATGTCGAGTGCACGTGCCCCGGCGAGAGTGCCGGTGAACAGCAGTTCGGCTGGGTGTAGCGAGACGCTGTCATCGCCCGGTTCGGTGATGTGGACCTTGAACGCGTCCGACAGCACCCGCGAGATCAGCCACTCGTCACCCGCACCAACATCCGTGCCTGCGGCCACGGTCACCCCGGCGGCGATCGTCCGTTTCCACGGCATCGTTCCCGAACCCAGGAACAGTTGGGAGACAGGGCAATGCGCGATCGACGTGCCGGTTTGCGCCATCCTCGCGAGTTCGGTGTCGGTGCAGTGCACCGCGTGCGCCATGATGGTCCGACGCCCGAGCAGCCCGGGTCCGCCGACCGCCGACCCCGGCAGGAACTTGCCGTCGTAGGTGTCGAGGTACGACTCGACCCCGAAAAGTGCTTTCACCGTGTCGATTTCACCGGTTCCCGGCCGGTTGTTCTCGTTGAGATGGCTGTGCACGTAGACGCCGCGGTCCCGTACGTCGTCGTAGAGCTCCCCGAGGGACCTCAGCGTGTGCGTGGTGACCGAGAGGGAGAACCGGGGGACGATCGCGACTTGGAGATGCGCGGTGCGCGGATTCCCGGTGTCCGCGCAGTGCCAGCGGGCAATCTCCTCGGCGGTCAACGCGATCGCGTCGGATTCGGAAGTGATGAGGGAGGCGGCGGTCTCGGGGCCGGCGGTCTGGATGCCGCGGCCGCTGACGATGCGCAACCCCGCGCGCTGGGTCTCGGCGAACAACGCATCTTGCGCGGCCGGGAAGGCCGACCCGAACACCATCGCGGCCGTGGTGCCCGAAGCGATCCGGCGGTCGGTGAAGTCGCGTGCCGCCTGTTGCGCGAACTCCGGATCGGCCAGACGTGCCTCTGCCGGGAAGATGCAGTTGTTGAGCCACTCCAGAAGCTGGCCGCCGCCATACGCGTCGGTCGAGTAGACCTGTGGGAAGTGGATGTGGGTGTCGACGAATCCGGGCATCAGAAATGCGGAGCCGTGGTCGATCACCACCTCGCCGGGCAGCGTCGGCCGCTCGGCGCGCGGACCGCAGTACTCGATGGTCCCGGTGTCGGACACCACGAGTGCGCCGTCGGGCAATTCGACGAGCGCATCAGCGGCCCGCTCGACGGTCGGTGACCCGGCGATGTGGAAGATGTGCCCGAGGTGCGTCGTACTCACTCGAACCACACAAGCACAGGTTGGGCCGTTCGGCTCGACGGGAGACAACCACGGTGAGGGGAGTAGACTCCCCGGCATGAAACGCAGGATTTCGCTGAGTGTTGCCACCGTGGCCGCCGCGTTCGGGCTGGCCCTCGCCGCTCCCGCCGTCGCCTCGGCGTCGCCGACCGGTCAGGCGCCTGCCCCGACACCGGCCGTTGGTTCGCTGTCGATCTGCTTCGGCGTGCCGATCGGACCGATCAGCATCTCCATCTGCATCTGACGGACGATCAGCCGTCGTCGGAGCCCTGCGGTGCGGCCAGCCATTGCTGTGCTTCGGCATAGGCATCGTCGAGCGCTTCGAAGATCGTTCCGGTGGCCATGAAGATGGCCTCCTCACCTATCTCCTCGGTGAAGCCAGATCGCTGAAGTCGTTGAGCGAGTGGCGGTGTCACGCCCGCGATGATGAATCGTCCACCCTTGTCCCGTAGCCGTTTCGCTTGGGCCCGAAGCAGCTTCTGCAGCGTAGTGGACGGCACGTCGGGCAGTGTGCGAACGCTCAGGATGAGTACGCTTCTCGAACTGTCGTCGCCGACGCGTGGCCAGGATTCGGCGAGGCGGGGCACCTCCGCGAACAGCGCGACACCGGAATGGTGCAGGACGGTGATGCGCTCGGCCGGGAAGGTGTCGGGGACGTCGGCGACCGTCCACCCGTCGTCGTCGCGGACCAGTGAGATGAGGCGGGCCGACCGGGCAGCCTGCACGCAGTAGAGGATCAGTGAGACGGCGGCGCCGATCAGGATTGCGTCCTGCAGGGGGAATTGTGTGGTGATGACGAAGGTCAGGACCATCGCGACGGCGCTCAGCGGTGCCGTCCGGACCACGAGCATGATGTCGGGCCATCGTCCGGCGACCAGCTCGCCGCCGATGACGATCAGCAATCCGCCGATCACGGCCATCGGGATGAACTCGGCGACCGAGCCGACCAGCAACACGAGCACGATGAGCCAAGCGCCGGCGAAGATTCCTGCCCAGCGGGTGGCCGCTCCCGCTGATACCGCGACGCCGGTCCGCGACAGTGAACCGCCGACCGGTAGCGAGCCGAAGAATCCGCCGACGAGGTTACCCGCACCCTGCGCGGAGAAATCGCCAGAAGCGTTGGGGCGTGAGCCGTCCGGGTTGGGAACGGCCGCCGAGATGCCCGCGGCCTGCGCCAGTGCGACCAGCGAGATGGCCAGCGCGCCCGGCAGCAGTTCGGGCAGTTTCGACAGGTCCGGCATGGTCAGCGGAGGCAAGTGACTGGGGACAGCGGCGATGTCGCCGACGGTCTCGACGTCGGTGTGCAGGATGGCGGTCACCACGGTCACGACAACGAGCGAGAGGAGGGTCGCGAAGGATTCGATCCGTTTGACGAGTCGGAGTGCGGCCCACGCCGCCACGGTCGCGCCGGCCACCACGAGCGGGGCGATCTCCCAGTCACCGATGTGGGCGACGGCGTTGACGAACTTCCCGACGGTGTTGTGAACGCTGGGGTTGTATCCCGTGACATCCTTGATGACTCCCGCGACGATCTGCACCGCGATGCCAAGCGTGAAACCGGTCATCACCGCGCCCGACACGAAATCCATTGCGGCACCGAATCGCAACACACCGAACAGCAGCATAATGATGCCCACCGCGATGGTGAGCATCGCGATGTTCTCCACGCGGGTCGGGTCGAGACCGGCCGAGTCCAGAACACTCTTCGCCGACAGGGCGATCGCGCTGGTGAGTGCGGTGACCATGAGTACGGTGCGGGCGAACACCGACGACACGAGCGTCGGCAGCATGCCGGAGTACAAGCCGGTGACCGGGTTGAAGCCGCCGATGCTGGCGTAGGCCATGCCCTCCGGGATCGAGAACAGCGCAGTTACCAGCCCCGACACCGCGTCTGCGGGCCGGGGCCGGGACAGCTTGATCCGCATTCCGATCAGGGCGTCACCATGGCGAAATCGGGATCCGGGTTGTCGAGGTAGCCGACGAGTTCGACGAACGGCTCGACCGGCCCGGACACCGTCACCGAACCGCCGTCGATCGCGTCCTGAAGACCCACCGCACCGAGTACGATGCCGAGGAGTGCCGTCCTGGGCAAGGTGAATACGGTGGCTGCGGGTTCGGCCCCGTCCGGGAGTTCGTGGTGCACGAGGACACCGTTGCGCAGTTCGGTGCGGTGGGTGACACCCGCGTCGGACACGATCCAATCCAGCGTGATGTGTGCATCCCAGGCCGCCGGTCCGTTGACCCGGAGCGCAGCTGCGTCGAAGAGTTGTTCCACCGACAGCGCGCCGACGATATCGGGGGCCGCCGTGGTGGTCGGAGTGCCGACCGGACCGTTGCGCAGCTCGTACGCGCCCATGAGGAAGAAGTTGCGCCAGGTGCCGTTTTCCGACCCGTAGCCGAGCTGCTCGAGAGTGTCGGCCTGTAGTGCCTTGGCGCCGGCATTGGACGGGTCGGCGAAGATCACATAGTTGAGAACCTGTGCGACCCAGCGGAAGTCGCCGTTGTCGAAGTATTCGCGGGCCTTGCGGATCACCTCGTCGGCGCCACCCATGAACTCGACGTGGCGCTTGGCCGACTCGACAGGCGGGTGCTCCCAGAGTCGTGCGGGATTGCCGTCGAACCAGCCCATGTAGCGCTGGTAGATCGCCTTCACGTTGTGGTTGACCGACCCGTAGTAGCCGTGGGTGTGCCACACGTTCTCCAGTGCGGGCGGGAGCTGGATGTCCTCGGCGATCTCGATGCCGGTGCGGCCCTGGTTCAGCATCCGCAGGGTCTGATCGTGCAGATAGCCGTAGAGATCCCGCTGCTGAGCGAGGAATCCGGTGAGTTCGTCGGTGCCCCACGTCGGCCAGTGGTGCGAGGCGAACAGGACGTCGCTGCGCCCGGCGAACGTGGTGATCGATTCGGTCAGGTACTTCGACCACACATGTGGGTCACGCACCAGAGCGCCGCGGAGCGTCAGCAGGTTGTGCAGGGTGTGCGTGGCGTTCTCGGCCATGCACAGCGCGCGCATCTGTGGGAAGTAGAAGTTCATCTCCGCCGGCGCCTCGGTGCCCGGCGTCAGCTGGAACTCGATCTCCACGCCGTCGATGGTCTCGGTCTGTCCGGTTGTGGTGATGTCGAGGGTCGGCAGGATGAGCGTCGGCGTACCGGTCGAGGTGGACTGTCCGAGACCCGCACCGATCGCACCCTGCGGTCCACGCGGCAGCGCAGCACCGTACATGTACGCGGCGCGTCGGCCCATAGCCGTTCCCGCATAGACGTTCTCGGCAACCGCATGTTCGACCATGCCCGACGGGGCGACGATCACGCAGTCGCCGGCATCGACGGACTCCTGGGTCGTCACACCTTTGACGCCGCCGAAATGGTCGATGTGGGAATGGGTGTAGATGACCGCCGTGACGGGCTTGTCACCACGGTGTTCACGGTAGAGGGCCAGCCCGGCTGCAGCGGTCTCCGCCGAGATGAGCGGATCGATGACGATCACACCGGTGTCGCCCTCGATCAGTGTCATATTCGAGAGATCGAGGCCTCGGATTTGACAGATGCGATCGGTGACCTCATAGAGCCCGTGGCGCGCAACGAGTTCCGACTGCCGCCAGAGGCTGGGATTCGCGGTGGGTGGGCAGTCCTCGGCGAGGAAGTCGAATTCGGCACAGTCCCACACCGGCTTTCCGTTGTCGTCGGTGATGACCGCGGTGTCGAGGGCTGCGATGAATCCCTTGGTCGTCGCGTCGAAATCGGCGGTGTCGGAGAACGGCAAATCGCTTCGAGCTTGCGCGTTGGCGTCGGAAATTGCTGCGGTGGCGGCCTCGGGGCTACCCATGCTGATCACCTCGATGTGGATTGCGGTTGTTCTTCAATCCGTACTACACGAGTCTGGGCACCGAGGTGCTCAGCTCGCCGACTCTCGTTGCCCGGTGGTGTGGATGACCACCACTTCCGGACTCCACGGCACCAGATCGTCGACCGTTTGTTGCAGCGTGTTCACCGGTGGTAGTTCTCCTGGCGCAAGCACACTCACGGTCACCGTCTGCCCACTCCAGCTCACGCCGGTGACCTCGGCGTTGGTGGCGCCGCCGGCTTCGAGCCACGAGGTGGTGGCCGTCGCAACCTGCCTGGCCCACAACGACGTCAGCGAGTTGATCACCATCGGAACTGCAACCACCACCAGCGCTGCCGCCAGCACGAGGTAGGCCCGCCGCGCCGGATGTCGTTGTCCCTCAGCGGCCTCCGCGATCGCCTCGCGACCGTAACTGGCGACCGTGAGGACGAGCACCCCGGTGATGACCATGGCCACGACATTCGACGCGAACAGGACAAAAGCGCCGAGCGCCAACGACGGTGCGCCGGAGCCGAGGCAGACACCCACCACACCGAGCGGCGGTACGAGCGAGATGGCGATGGCCACGCCCGGCAGTACGTCGCCGACGTCGCGGCGGGTGATGGCGATCGCTCCTGCGAAGCCGGTCGCGATGGCGGCAAGCAGATCCACGATCGTCGGCGAGGTCCGACCGAGCACCTGCGAGTTCGACAGGACATTGGTGGGATTCGGGAGCAACTGGGCAATCACGACGCCCAGCAGGGTCACCAGGACGACACCGGCCAGCACATAGCCGACGCTGTGCAGGATGAGTTTGCCGCGGGCGGTCACGATGCCCAGCCCGATGCCCAGGATCGGGGTCGACAGGGGAGCCACGATCATCGCTCCGATGACCGTCGCGGTGCTGTCGGCGACCACACCCGACACGGCGATGATCCCGGACAACGTGAGCATGATCCAGAACGCGGACCGCTTCGAGGAACTGTCGCCGACCGAGAAATCGAGCCGATCGGTCAGCTCGTCAAGAGTTCGACGCTGTGTTGGCGGGATGAGTGCGAGCATGGCCGACCTTTCGACACACAAGTGAGCCCCACGGGCCCGACCGACCTTAGCAACGCCATACCGAAAGTATGGTGTTTCACCAGCCCTTCGCGTCGTAGGCTCTCCACGTGACCTCGACAACCGACACCGTCGACGCAGGAACCGCGCCCCCCAAGGCGAAGCTGGTGCTGACCGCGCTGATACTCGTCGCGGGCGTCGCCAACATCAACCTCGCCGTGGCCAACGTCGCGCTCCCGGACATCGGCAAGGAGCTCGACGCGAGTTCGACGCAGCTCAACCTGATCGCCGTCGGCTATTCGTTGGGCTTGGCCTCGTCGGTCCTGTACTTCGGTGCGCTCGGCGATCGCTACGGCCGCAAGATGATGGTCCTCATCGGTATGAGTCTCACCATTCCGGCGTCACTGGTCGCGGGTCTTGCGGGCAATTTCGAGGTGCTGTTCGGGGCGCGGTTCGTCGGCGGTATCGCCGCGGGTCTCGCCTTCCCGACGACGCTCGCGGTGATCACCGCGCTCTGGTCAGGCCCGCGGCGTACCAAGGCGATCGCCGCATGGTCCGCGATCGGTGGGGCGATCTCGGCGATGGGTCCGCTGCTGTCGGGTGCACTGCTCGAGGTCTTCGACTGGGGTTCGGTGTTCCTGGTGACGCTGCCCTTGGCGTTGGTCGCGCTGGTCGCGGCCTGGCGGCTGATCCCGTCCGACGGTGGCGACGACGCCGCGCCCGTGGACAATCTCGGTGGCGTGATGTCGGTACTCATGGTCGGGGCGCTGGTGCTCGCGTTGAACTTCGCTCCCGACGCGGACATGCGGACCGTCGTGCTGATCCTGTTCGGCGTCGCCCTGATCGCCGTGGTGGCATTCGTGTTCCGCCAGCTTCACGTGCGGGTTCCGCTGTTCGACTTGCGGATTGCGTCCCGTCGGACGTTCTGGGTGGCCGCGGTCGGTGGCCTCATCGTGTTCGGCACCCTGATGGGTGCGATGTTCATCGGCCAGCAATTCATGCAGAACGTGCTCGGCTATTCGACGCTGGCGTCGGGCGCCACGATCCTCGTCGGCGCCGCGGCGATGATCGTCGCCGCGCCGCGGTCGGCAAAGCTGGTGGAGGCCAAGGGTTCCCGATTCACGCTGCTGTGCGGCTATACCTCCTGCATCATCGGTCTGCTGTTCGCGATGCTCACGTGGGACGAGAACGCCCAGTTCTGGCATGTCGCCACGGTGTACCTCTTCGTCGGACTCGGGGTCGGCCTGGCCGGCACCCCGGCGTCGCGGTCGTTGACCGGCTCGGTGCCCGTTCAGCGCGCGGGTATGGCGTCGAGCATGTCCGACCTGCAACGCGACCTCGGCGGCGCCATCCTGCAGTCCATCCTGGGTGCGATTCTCACTGCGGGATACGCGAAGTCACTGACCGAACAGATCTCCGACTCGCCGAATGCCGACCAGGTGACCAGCCAGACCGAGGCCGCGCTGACCAAGTCGTTCTCCAGCGCCGAGGTACTGGCGGAACGATATCCGCAGTATCAGGATCAGATCATCACTGCGGCGCGCGACGCGTTTGTGCACGGTGACACCCTGGCCTACGGCGCGGCAGTGCTCATCGTGTTCGCCGGCGCCCTGGTGATGTTCTTCGGCTACCCCAAGCACGACCAAGAACGCGAAGCGATGAAAAAGTATGCGGCAGAGCGCTTGTCAGAAGTCGCCGCCGACTGATCCTTCCCCTCCCTCGGGCACCTCTTCCGCTCCCTGAGGTGCGCCCTTCGATACGCTCGCAGGCTCGCTACTCACGACGCCGACGCGCTGGGCGTCCCCGACGATCCGCTCGCCCAGGTGCTGGCGCGGGTCGGACCGGTTCTGTCCCTTGTACAGCCGATGCGCACCATTGCCTTCGGTGGTCGCGCGCGACTGACTGCGCGCGCCTACCGCATCCGCGACGCGGAGATGACACGGATGCGGTCGGCCTACGATGTCACTCACGACCTGGTCGACGCCGATCCGCACTGAATCGCCGAGGGCGGCAACCACAACGGTCGCCGTGAGGTGCCGCCGAGGGAAATATGCCCTCGGCGGCACCTCAGGCGGACCGTTGTAGACGGTTACTCGCCGGCGCACACCTGACACGCGACCCTAGGCCGTCACCGGACGCAGGCAATAGCCGATCGACGACGGCTGCTTGAACGACCACTTGGTCTGCTCCGTCGTGCAGGACACGGATTCGTCTGCGCGGGTGACCGATTGGGCGACGATCGTCGAGTCCTTGGCGGTGGTTCCGCAGTCGACCTTGCGGTAGTCCACCAGACTCCCACCCGAGAGTGGGATCTGGTAGCACGACGTGGTCTCGAAATTGGGTGTCATGCACAGCTTCTTGTCGCCGTCGGCAAAGGTGAGTGTTGACGTGTTCTTGCTTCCGCACTGCGCGTTCTCGGAGATGATCTCGGCCGCGTAGAACGACAGTCCGTCGGTGGTGTCGCAGTCGACCTTGGTCGCCTTGACCTTTCCGCCGTCGAGGCTGTCGCCGATCTGCAGACACTCGCCGATCGAGATGTCGTCGGAGTTCTCGACGGCGTCATCGTCGCCGATGCTGAAGCTGCACGCGGCCACAAGGGCGAACGACATGCAGGCCAGCGTGACGGCGCCGCTACGGGCGAGTCGCCACATCGGCCGCGGCGAGCGCGGCGCGTCGTCGATGTAGGTGATCGCCTCGGATGTGGTGTCGGTGTTCATGGTGGGTCCTTTCGGTGTGGTGTTGCCGAAAGGATCGCTGGCGTCGCTTGGAGACAACTTGAGATCTGCTTGTGCGCGTGCGTGAGCGTTCCGCGGAACGCCCTTCCGCCGCTACTCAGTCACCCATCGACGCGTCGATGGCTTGCAGTTGCTCGGCGCGGACGTCGCGGAGTACGGCGAGGGTGGCGGTGACGGCGAGATCGCAGGCGGCGTCGATGTCGGCGCCGTCGACAAACAGCGCGCGATGGGCGACGTCGAGGCTCATCACCAGCAGCAACGACGCGAGGGTATCGGCGCTGGCGGCGATGTGCGCGCCGCGTTCCGCATAATTCTTGCGCAGCCGTGCCGCGATCCGCGGCTCAAGCGCCGCGTAGAGGCGGCGCCCGGCCGGGTCGTCCTGATCCTCCCGGTGGCCGATGAGGAGCCGCAGACCATCGGGGTTGCGTCGGGCGTATTCGAACAGCGATTCCACGGTGTAGCGCGCGCGGGCGCCGTACTGCATCTCTTCGCTCTCGTCGTACACGGCGAACATGAAGGTGGTGAACTTGTCGAGTTCTCGCTCGATAACCCGGGTGACCAGCGCGTCCCGCGACCCGAAATGGGCGTACAGGGTGACCCGGGTGGTGTCTCCGCGTTCGGCGATCATGTCCATCGTCGATCGTTCGGCCCCGACTTCGGCGATGACGCCACACGCGGCATCGAGCAGTTCGTCATCGGTCGGGCGGTTACGTGTGCTGCGATGGGGCACCGGTCACCTCCAGACCGTGGATCGAGGTGTGCTGACGCGTGCCATTTGCCCATGATGCAGGCGATCGCAGGACCCTGCCACTTCGGTATCGCACGCTCAACTCCGCGACAGCGACTCGTCGAGGGCCCGCAACTGTTCGGGACGGACCTCCCGCAGGACGGCGAGTACGGCGGTCACCGCGAGTTCGCTCGCCGCGTCGATGTCGGCGCCGGTGACGAAGAGCGCACGGTGGGCGACGTCGAGCACCATCCCGAGCAGCAGCGACGCGAGCGCATTGGCACCGGCGCCGATGTCGGCGCCGACCTCCGCGTAGTTCTGTCGAAGCCTCGAGGCGATCTTCGGTTCCAACGCCGCATAGATACGACGGCCCGGGGTGTCGTCGCGACCGTCGCGGTGGCCGAGAAGAACGCGCAGGCCGACGGGGTTGTTGCGGGCGTAGTCGAACAGTGCCTCCACCGTGTAGCGCGCGCGTGGGCCGTGCTGCATGCCGTCGCTGTTGTCGTACACGCCGAACATGTAGCCCGCGAAGGCGACGAACTCCCGCTCGATCACTTTCTCGACCAACGCATCTCGCGAACCGAAGTGGGCATACAGGGTCACCCGGGTGGTGCCACCCCGATCGGCGATCATGTCCATCGTGGTGCGTTCGGCACCGACCTCACCGATGACTTCTGCTGCAGCCGTGAGCAACTCGTCATCAGTAGGCCTGTTCCGCGTACTTCGGTGACTTCCCCCGTCGCTTCGCTCGCCCCGGCCGCTCTCCGCTCTGGCCACGCTGCCTCCTGCGGTTGGTCGACTCGGTCCTGGTGGTGTGTCTCAGAAATTGGTAACTAGTCTCCGGCGTTCGATCGACGCCTGGCTGCGTTGTCGTCGGTCACGATAGCGCCGCTATCACTCTCTCCTCCGCCTGGCCAGATCGCCGACCGCTCCACCGGATACTGGTCACCACTTTCCGAGACACACCACTAGCGGCCGAAGTAGGCGTCCTCGACGCGGTCGCGGTTGGCCTTGAGCTCACTCGCCGACGCCGACAACGCGACCCGCCCGTGGTGTAACACCACCGCGGAATCGGCAATGCCGAGTGCGAGATCGATGTGTTGCTCGACGAGGACAACGGCCATGTTGTGGTCATCGGCGATGGCGCGCAGCCGTGGCAACAGATCCTGCACCGCGATGGGCGACAGGCCGAGACTCATCTCGTCGATGAGCAGGACCTGCGGTCCGGTGAGTAGTGCCTTCGCGAGTGCAAGCATCTGCTGCTCACCGCCCGACAGGTTGCCGCAGCGTCGTGACCGCATCGTCTTCAGCTTGGGAAAATAGTCGAACACGGCGTCGATCTCCATGCCGCCCTTGCGCTTGGCGAGTCGCAGGTTGTCGGAGACCGAGAGGCGGTGGAAGACGCCGCGGGTGTCGGGGACCAGAGTGATGCCGCGTCGAGCGTTGCGTTCGATCCGCCGATCGATGGGCTCGCCGAGCGCACGCACATCGCCGGCCATCAACGGCAGTGCCCCGACCGCAGCCAGCAGCGTGGTGGTCTTTCCCGACCCATTGGGACCCAGCAGAGCGAGAATCTCGCCGCGCCGGACCGAGGCGCTGAGACCGCGCACCGCTGGGACGCCACCGTATCCGACGGTGATGTCGGACAACTCGAGTCCTGTTGCCTCACTCATTATTTGCCTGCCTCTGCTTCGCTTTCGGCGCCGGTGATACTCGGCCCGCTCGCTTCGCTCCCGGCGCCGGGCACGACGGTGCCGGTGCTCGCATCGACTTCCGGACTGCCGAGATACGCCGCGACCACCGCTTGATCGGCTTGGATCTCCGACGGTGTGCCGCTGGCGATGACGCGTCCGAAGTCGAGGACGTAGAGCCGGTGGCAGACGTCGAGCACCAGCGACATGTCGTGGTCGATCAGCAAGATGCCGATGCCGGTGGCGGCGATACGGCGCAATTCCGCTCCGAATTCCACACTTTCGTGGGTGTCGAGTCCGGCGGCCGGTTCGTCGAGGAGCAGCAGGCGCGATCCGCCGACCAGCGCTCGGGCGACGCCGACCAGTTTCTGCTGACCGAGGGTGAGCTCGCCGGGTTTGCGTCCGGCGACGCCGTGCAAGCCGACGAGATCGAGTGCTTTGCTGATGGTGTCGGCGGGCGGCCTGGAGCCGTTGATGACGTCGGAAAGCATGGCACGCAATCCGACTGGCTGGATCGCTACCGCCAGATTCTGTTCGACGGTGAGGTCGGTGAACAGTTCGCCGGCCTGCCAGGTGCGGGCCATGCCGGCTCGACGACGGCGGTGGGGGCCGGCCTTCTCCAGTTGGGTTCCGTCGAGGGTGACCGTCCCGGACGCCTTGGTGAATCCGGTGACGGCGTCGACGAAGGTCGTTTTGCCTGCGCCGTTGGGTCCTATCAGCCCGACGATCTCGCCTGCACCGACGGTGATGGACACATCGGAGTTGGCAACCACACCACCGTATTTCACGGTGAGCGCGGTGGTGTCGAGAAGTGCTGCGTCAGACATGGGCACCTGCCTCGGAAGTGGTGGGCGTTCCCGAGGCATCCGGCGGCGGTGGGGCTTGCTGCGGTGGTTGCTCGGGATGGTGGCGGAAGTGTTCGACGACCTTGTGGACCGCGCCGGCCACACCTTCGGGATTCAGGACGGCCATCAGCAGCAGGCTTCCGGCCGCGAACACCTCGTAGTACTGACCGAGTTCGAGGGTCTGGTGCATGAAGACCCAGCCGATGCCGAGGGGGCCGATGATGCCGGCGATCACGGCGCCGGCAAACGAGGTGATGCCGCCGACATAGGTCATCGCCAGCAGGGTGAGCCCGATGATGACGGTGAACGATCCGCCGGAGATCTGCCCTTCCCGGTAACCGATGAGGCATCCGCCGATGCCGGCGAGGAATGCCGACAAGGCGAAACCGAGGAGTTTGGTTGCGGCGACGTTGATTCCGACCGAGGCGGCCGCTCGTTCGTTGGACCGCACCGCGAGGAATGCGCGGCCCGTCGAGCCACCCATGAACCGCAGCACGACGAGCGTGGCGATCGTGACGATGATGAGCACCAGGAAGGAGAACCGCAGGGTCAGAATCGTGGTGCCGTCGCGTGCGCCGAGATCGAGACCGAACAGTGCTGGGTCCTCGATGAGATTGCCCTTGAACGAGTCGGTGAGAGCCGGGTTGTTGAAGATGAAACTCTGGATCGCCAGTGCGGCAGCAAGAGTGACGACGGCGAGTTGCGCACCGCGGATTCGGAGCGCGGGGATGCCGACGAGGATGCCCAGGAATGTCGCGATGAGCGCGGCGAGAATCATGTCGAAGGGGAACGGCACATTCCAGTTGGTGGTGATCTTCGAGAGCGCGAATCCGGCGGCACCGGCGAATGCCATACTCGCCAGCGAGATCTGGCCGAGATAGCCGGTGAGCAGCACCAGCGAGAGCGCGATCAGCGACAGGATGATCGACGTGGTGACACCGATCCGCCACGACCCGTCGGTCATCACGATCGCGACGACAGCGATCGCGAGAATCACGATCGTGTGGATGGGACGGATCCGCGGAATGCGCACGGCGGGCAACCGTACTTCGCCCAGCGAACCGCGCGACGGGATCCGACCGCCCATCGCGAACAGGGCGACGATGATGACGACGAACGGGACGGCATCCCCGATCCCGGATTGCGCCCAGTCCGGCCACCAGTCCTTGGTGGTCAGCCAGGCGATGACCGATTGGAACGACCCGAGTACGAGTCCGGTGGCGCAGGCGACACCGAACGAGGTGAGTCGGCCCAGCAGCGCGACGGCCAGTGCCGGGATGACGAAGAACGTGTAGGTGGTGACGGTCAGCCCGATGGTCGGAGCGGACAGAATGGCGATGAGACCGGTTGCGGCGCCGGTGATTCCCCAGACGATGCCGGCCAGTCGGTCTGGCGAGAAACCGGTGAGCCGGGTGGCGAGTTCGTCCTCGGAACCGGCCCGCGTTGCGACCCCCCACGTCGTCAGCCGGAAGTAGGCCCAGAAGAGTGCCGCGATCACGATGGCGACGCCCGCCAAGATGAGGTCCGACACATTGATCACGGTGTCGCCCAGGTGAATGGTGTTCTTGGGCAGGATGTCGTCGGCTTCGAGATCCTCGATGTCGAAGCGCAGCTGAACGAGTGCTTGCAGGAAGAGCATCAGGCCGACCGATGCGACCACCTGAGCCAGCACGGGGGCGCGCCGCAGCGGTCGGAACACCAGGAAGTGCGCGAGCAGCGCCCAGATGATGGCGCTCAGAATGCCGATGGCGATCGCCAATCCCATTGGCGTGGGGTGCTTTGCGGTGCCCAGGTACAGCGTGCCGATGGGTAGGACGAGGCTACCGTCGGTGCGGAGTGCGGCAACGACGTACACCGAGTACAGTCCGATCGCGCCCTGGGCGAAGTTGATGATCCCGGTGGCGGCGTACACGCCGACCAAAGATGTTGCGAGTACCGCGTAAATGGCGCCCAAGGCGAAGCCGAGGACGGCGAATTGCAGCAGCTGACCCATGCTTGTCACTCATTCGTTCTTGCCACAGAGGGTGGCGGGACTTGACGATGATCGCGGCCGGGCAGGGCGAGGGTCGCCCCACCCGGCCGCGATGAGAAATCGGTCGGAACCGATCTGACTACGCTGCGCCGGGGATCTTGGCCAGCGCGGCGGGCAACGGGGTGATGAAGCCGCCGGTGACCGGTTGGGTCTTGTTGTTGGCGACCACGTCGAACAGCAGCATCTCGGTGGTGCAGTTCGGCGAGGTGGCCTTACCGCAGTTGGCCAGCTTGGGTCCCAGGAAACTCTGGTAGTCCTTGACGGCCTTCAGGGCGGTGAGCACGACGGGCCCGGTGATGTCGGTGACCTTGGCGGCGTTCAGGATGTTCGCGAAGTCGGCCAGGATCGAGAAGGTGCCGTATCCGTAGAAGCCGGCATTGCCTTCCTGGTTGTCGATGAACTTCTGCGCGGTCGCCAGGTTGGTCTTGGCCGGCTCCGGCGCCGAATCAGCTGACGGCGGCTGCCAGATCGGCGAATACGTCTGTGCGCCAACGGCTTGGTCGCCGAGTTCACTGATGAAGTCGGTACATGCGGCCAGGAAGATGGTGCCCTTGTAGTTGATCGAACGCAGCGATTCGGCCAGCTTGGTGCAGGTGGAGTCCATCGGGGAGGTCATCAGACCGGTCGCAGCCGGATTGCCGTCGGCCAGCGTCGATGCCAGCTGAGTGAAGTTGGGGCCGGTTGCCGGGTAGTAGATGGCGTCGACCTTGATGCCGAGGAGCGCACCCATCGGCTTGAGTAGCTGGTCGAACACCACGTGAGCTTCCGGCAGATCGGCATTCGCGAGCTTCAGCGAGGTCTTGCCTGCCGCCTTCAGCTGCTGCATGAATCCGACGAGGAATGCCGCCGGCGGCGGTCCGAAGTACACGCGGTTCGCCGTCTGGGCGCCGGTGGTCAGGTTGAACGGGATCTGCCCGACGAGGGGGATACCCGCGGCCGTCAGTGTTTTCAGCGCCGCGGCCGACTGCGTGTTGTACGCGTCGATGGCGGCTACCACGCCCTGCTCCTGGAACTGGGTGGCGCAGGCGCTGGTCGATTCGGGGCTGGCCTGGTCGATGCCACAGTCGACGATCTCGATCGGTCGGCCGTTGATGCCGCCGATCTGGTTGTTGATGTAGTCGACGGCCGCGTTCTTGCCCACGGTCACACCGGGCTGCGGAACCGCTCCCAGACTGGGATTGAAAAGGCCGATCTTGATGGCATCACCGGACGCCTTGGTGCCGTTCTCGGCTGCGGAACCACCGCTGTCATCGTCCTGACTACAGGCTGCGAACGACAAGACGCAGGCCGCGGCCACGGCCATCGCGGCAACTCGACGGGCTCTCCAACGCATGAATGGTGCCTTTCCACTCTGATTCCGGGCACGACGAATCAGCCCGGCGGGGCTACAAGAAATTGGGTTGGATTTCGCCGTCCGCCCAGCTAGACGACGCTGGCGGTCGGTGAGCCCAGACCGGATGTGATGTGGGCCACTCGAAAAATATCCCGCCCTTACGCGCGTGTCAAGCTGTTTGTCCGAATTCGATGGCGGGTGGTTTCGGGCCCCTTCAGGGCTTTTTCTGGGTCAATTGTCCGCTCGCGGTTGCTCATCGATTTCCGGCCGGATGCCGCCGTAAATCCCACGGTGAACAATCCACGGCCAGAGCACTGTCTTGATCGACCAACCGGGGAAGCGAAACGCGCGGCCGTTGGGTGCGAACACCTCCAGCCCGTCGGGCTGCGGTCCGAGGACAGATCCCCACCGGCGCCGAGGCGGCCGGTACTCGCGCAGCCGCCGTCCGGCCAGATGTGCGCGCACATTGTGGGCGACAAGGCGGTCGGCACGATTGCGCGCGGACGACCGCAGCGGGTCGGTCGCGGCGACGTCACCGACCGCGAACACGTTGGGATGACCGGGAACTCGAAGGTCCGCGTCGACCCTGACGAAGCCGTCGTCGTCGAGAAGATCGGCGGGCAGCCATCCGGCGTTGGGTTGTGTCCGGCCGATCGCCCAGATGATCGCCTCCGCGGTTGCTGGCGACTGGCCGGTGGTCCACTCGATGGTTCCGGAGTCGATGTGATCGAGTGGCCCGCCGGTGGGGATCACCGCGCGATGCCCCGGATGCATCCGAACCCCAGCAGCGGCCAGACGCCGGCGGACCCGCGACCACGTTCGCCGGTGATGGCCGGTGAGTGCGGTGTCATGCGGGAAGTACAGGTCGACGGTCTTCTCCGGCCAGCCGAGGGCGATGTTGGCTGCCGCGCTCACGGCCGACGCCCCACCGCCCACCACCGCAACCGACGCGGCGTCTCGAATACGCCGATGGTTCTCGCTCAGTTGGTCTTTCACGGCTTGTGCCGTCTGGAGATCCGGGTTGCGCCAGAATCCGTTTCGGGCGCCCGTGGCAATGATCGCGACGTCGAATCGCTCGACGCGGTGTTCGTCGTCGGGCCCGACGAGTTCGATTGTGCGAGAGCCCAGATCGATTCCGACGACCGATGCGCGGATGATGGTCGCCTTGTCGAGCCGGCGGTAGCGGCCGTAGTCGACGTCGTACTCACGCGACCACTCCTGGGGCCGGGCCAACCGCATCCCGAGTTCCTGCCCACTCACGAGGCCCTCCTTGGTGGAGATCCCGACCACCTCGACATGCGGCGAAAGGTGTATGGCGCACAGGGTTCCGGTGTCGCCGAGCCCGACGATCACCACGCGTGCGGTCACGTGTTCAGGCCTCGACCCGATTGCGTGGCGGTCGGGGCAGAAACACCGACACCCGGGCGACGACATCGGCGTAGGCGGGCCGGCGGTCGAGGCTGCGCTGTTCCATCATCGGGATGCTCGCGCCCAGGAACATGGCGAGCATGGCGGCCGCGCCCGCGAACATCCACCACCAACTGGTCGGCGCAACCGCGATTCCGAACAACGCCAACGCAACCCAGAAGGAGAACTCGCCGAAGTAATTCGGATGCCGAGACCAGCTCCAGAGTCCGCGGTCCATCACGGCTCCCTCGGTCGCCGAGCGGGTGAAGCTCTGCAACTGCCGGTCGGCGACAGTTTCGAGCGTGATCGCCGCACCGCCGACGGCAAACGCCACCCAGGTCAACCACCCGATCTCGTCGGCGGAATGCGTCACGGCCACATAGACGGGCAGCATGCCGAGAAACACTTGCAGCGTCGGAATCACATGGATGGCAACGAGATCCACGACGAACTCGCCTCGTCCGGCGCGGGCGCGCAGCATCGGATAGCGCCAGTCCTCGTGATGCAGGCCGGGGAACGTGCGCACCCAATTGGCGGTCAGGCGTATCGCCCAGACGAAGACGATGATCGCGACCAGCCAGCAATGCACCGCGTCGAGGCCGGCATCGCCGCGTGCCCACCAGAACACCAGCAGCAGCGGCGGGATGACGCTCCAATAGGCGTCGTAGAAGCTCGAATTGTGGTGCACTCGACTGAATCCGAAGATCAGAATGGTGGCCAACAGGTCGGCGATCAGCGTGTCCAGCCAGAGTTGTCCGGTCTCTGGTCCCCACAGCAACCACGCGAGCCCGACGGCAACGGCGACCACATAGGCGAGGCTGATCCTTAGAAATGCTGACGATCTCGACACCACTGGAACCCTATAGCCACTCCGTGGTCACGCGTCGGCGAATTCGCGCGCAACTGAAGCAACGTCGCGCAGCTGGCCCGGGTCTGCGTCGGTCGGGATGAGAACGACCTCGTCGGTGCCGATCTCGGCGAACGCCTGCAGGGTCTGGGCAAGCTGCGCGGGCGTTCCGGCGAAGCCGGTGGTCGGTGCCATCGCGTCGACGAAGTCGGCCGGAATCCAGTTCATGTAGTGGCGCAGGTGTCGGTGTATCTGTGTGCGGGGTATCTGGGCGCGGGCCCGATCCTCGTCGCCGAGGGCGAACCAGAACGAGGTGGCCAGGTGCGGGTGCGGCTTGTCGAGTTCGGACCAGGATCGCAGTGCGACGTCGAAGAGTTGGCGCTGCTGGCCGACATCGAGGTCCAGGGTGACCCCGGCGACCCCCGACGCCCAGTGCGATGCGCTGCGAATCGTTCGGGGTCCCGTGGTTCCGACATGCAGTTCGGGGCCGCCGGGTCGCGTCGTCGGTGGGCCGACCGGGCGGACCGAGTCGGTGACGTGTTCGCCTGCCCACACCCGGCGCATGATCTCGACGGCGTCGGCCATTCCGCGCATGGTCTGGGTGGCAACGTCCGCGCCGACGGCTCGGTAGTCCTCGTGCCGTCCGCCCACGCCGAGACCCACCGTCAGTCTTCCGTCGCACAGCATGTCGCCGGTCGCCAGTGCTTTGGCGAGCATCACGGGGTCGTGGAGTTGTGGCACCACAACCGTGGTGACGAGCCGAACGCGATGCGTCCAGGCGGCCAACGCCCCCAAGAGGGTGAGCGCATCGGGATTGTCGAAGGCTATGCGCTCTCCCCAGCACAGTGACGAGAACGGACCCGCGTCGATGGTCTCGGCCCACGTGCGCAGGAGTGTCGCGTCGAGGCCGGGTTCCATCACCGGCATTGTCATCCCGATCTGCATGTGTGCGAGTCGGTCAGCGCTGTCGATTCGGCGCGCCGGCCACGAGTTCGATGTCGACCACATCCGGATAGAACGCCACGTGCCCGGCGATCTCCGACACGGCTGCATGTGGCTCGTCGTAATACCAAACCTTGTTGTCCCGCAAGGTGTCAGCGTCGGTGCGCAGTCCGTGGTAGTGCGCCACACCCTTGTACGGGCAGTAGGTGGTGTGCGCGCTTGCTGTGAGTAGATCCGCGCCGACCGCGTCCCGGGGGATGTAGTACACCGGGGGATAGGACGACTCCTGCAACACCAGGGCGGCGTCGGTGACCGCGACGACAGTGTCCCCGGCCGTCACGCGGACGGTTCCCGGTGCGGGCGAGATGGTGATCGGATGGCGCGCATCCGGAATGAGTACTTGACGGTCGGTCATGGCGGGTCCCTTCGGCATACAGCGGCCACCCGCCCGAGCGTACGCCCGAGCGGGTGGCTGTTGCGGAGGGATTCACACAGAGGGATCACGCAGCCACGTGGACCGCGTTCTGGGTTTCGTCACCCATGTCGGATGCCTTCAGGCGCATCATGAACACTGCGACGATCAGTGCCAGGACGAAGAAGCCTGCGCCCCAATAGAATGCGACGTCGTAGCTGTAGATGCTCGCTTCCTTGAAGGCGGCCGAACCGATCGGGGCCTGGCTTCCGGGGTGGCGGGCCAGAACCTGCGCGACGATGGTGGACAGGAGTGCGAGACCCACCGAGCCGCCGATCTGCTGGCCGGTGTTGAGCAGCGCACTGGCCACGCCGGCGTCGCGCTCCTCGATGCGATGCAGGGCCACCGACTGCATCGAGACAAAGATCAGTCCCATGCCGCCGGCGATCAGCACCTCGGCGGGCAGGACATTCACGAGCCATGTGCTGTCGGAGTCGAGTTGCGCGAGGTAGAGCAGTCCGACGATGCCGAGCACGGTGCCGGTGATGGTCGGGATGCGCGGCCCGATCCGTGGCAGAAGCGAACTCGCGATACCGGCGGCGACGATGATCGCGGCCGGGAACGGGAGAAAGGCGATCCCCGCGTCGAGTGGCTTGTAGCCCAACGTGTTCTGCATGTAGTAGCTCAAGAACATGAACACCGCGAACATCGGGATCGGGATGATCAGCGACAGCAGATAGGCGCCTCCACGATTGATCTCACCCGGAATCCGCAGCGGCAGAAGTGGATTGGCTGATCGGCTCTCGATGAAGACAAAGGCCGACAACAGGGTTGCGGAGAGCACGAACAAAGTGATCGTCGACGCCGACGACCAGCCGGCTTCCGCCGCCCGGGTGAAGCCGTACACCAGGCTGATCAGGCCGAGGGTGGCGGTGAATGCGCCGGGGAGGTCGTAACCGCGCCCGCGAGTAGCGGGCAGGTCGCGGGCAACGAGGACCACCGCGCCGACCGCCGCGATCACCGCGATCGGAGCGTTCACCAGCAACGTCCACCGCCACGAGAGGTACTCCGTGAGGGCGCCGCCGGCGATCAGGCCGATGGCCGCGCCGCCGCCGGACACCGCGGCATACACGGCGAATGCCCGTGCACGTTCCTTCTGTTCGACGAAGGTGACGGTGATCAGTGACAGTGCTGCCGGAGCGAGGATCGCGGCGAACGCCCCCTGCAGGGCGCGGCCGCCGAAGAACGACACGCTGTCCCAGGCCAGTCCGGCCAAGGCGGACGATGCCGCGAAGCCGACCAGGCCGATGAGGAACATGCGTCGTCGGCCCAGGTAGTCGGCGAGGCGGCCACCGAGCAGCAGCATTCCGCCGAAGATCAGGGTGTATGCCGTCATCGCCCACTGACGGTTGGCGTCGGAGATCTCGAGGTCGACCTGGGCGAACGGGAGGGCGATGGTGACGATCGTGGCGTCGAGCACCACCATCAGCTGGGCGAGGGCGATGACGCCCAGCGCCCACCATCGGCGATTGGAGTGGTCGATGACGACGTCGTCATCGATCCGTGGTTCGGGTGGGGATGCTTGCAGGACTTGAGTTTCCGTCATGGTGACACCTGAGGTCGTGAGGGGATCGTGCTGCGTACCTTCCAAATAATGGCAGAGTCAGACAGAAGTCGTCAAGAGACAAATCGCAGAGAAAGACAATTGGCATCAGGTGCTACAATCCGGACCATGATGTGCGCGAAGGGTCAACCCGGCCTGCGGGAACGCAAGAAGATGCAGACCCGCTCGGCGTTGATCTCCGCCGCGCTCGAGCTGTGTGACCAGCAAGGATTCGACGCGACGACCGTCGAGCAGATCGCGGATTCCGTCGACATCTCGCCGCGGACGTTCAACCGCTACTTCGCCACCAAGGAGGACGTGGTTCTCGGACCGATCGAGGAACTCGTGACCGCCGTCGTTGCTGCCCTCGACGCACAGCCGAAGACGGGCAACGAGCTCGACGCACTGTGCGCGGCCCATGTGCAGGTGTTCGAAGAGGCGGCGAGCCAGGACCCGCCGTCTCCGCTGTTCGAACAGTTCATGGTGATGAACCGAATTGTCGCTGCCTCTCCCGCCGTCCGTGCGCGCAGCGTGGAGATGGGGGAGTGGAAGACGCAGGCCATCCGCAGCAAGGTGGCCCAGCGCATGGGTCTCGCCGACGACGACATGCGTGTCCGCGTCGTCATGTCCACCTACGGCGCGCTGATGCAACTCGCGATGGACCAGTGGGATATGAGCGGTGACGCCGACAGCGGTGTGGTGATGCTCGGCTGCGCCAAGTCGATCAAGGCAACGTATGCGACATTTCGGGAAACGGTGCCCGGCAGTCACTAGGTGACGGCCGGTCGTGCGAAGCGCTCGGCGGACTCGCATCAAGTGGTCACGAATTCGGCCGACGCTCAACAAATCGCATGTGAACAGGCGACAATCGCATGACGTGGGCATGAAGCGTCCTCACCTCGGACTCCCGCCCGACGCACCGGCAACAGACCTGGAGAAATCGGCGACATGACCACACCATCGGCTGGCTACGGCGTCCACTCCGAAGTCGGGAGACTGCGCAAGGTGCTGGTGTGCGCCCCAGGTCTCGCGCACGAACGGCTGACGCCCACCAACGCCGACGACCTGCTCTTCGACGACGTGCTGTGGGTGCAGAACGCCAAGCGGGACCACTTCGACTTCGTCACCAAGATGCGCGACCGGGGCGTCGACGTGGTGGAACTGCACAACGTGCTCACCGAGACGATGGACAACCCCGAAGCGCGGTCGTGGTTGCTCGATCGCAAGATCGTCGCCAACGAAACCGGTTTGGGTCTCGTCGCTGCGACGCGCGAGTTCCTCGACGAACTCGACTCCCGAGATCTGGTCACATTCCTGATCGGCGGCCTGTCCACGGTGGATCTGCCCGCCGAACTCCGGCCGAACTACATGTCCATCGTCGACGAGGCCACCGGGCTCGGCGAGTACCTCATGCCGCCGCTGCCCAACACGCTCTACACCCGGGACACCACGTGCTGGGTGTATGGCGGGGTGACTCTCAACCCGTTATTCTGGCCGGCCCGGCATCACGAGACCCTGCTGATGAAGGCGATCTACGAGTATCACCCCGACTTCGTGGGCTCCACAGTGTGGTGGGGAGATCCCGAAAAGCATTGGGGTGCAGCCTCGATCGAGGGCGGCGATGTGCTCGTGCCGGGGAATGGTGTGGTTCTCATCGGGATGAGTGAACGAACATCGCGTCAGGCGATCACGCAGGTGGCCCGCGAACTGTTCGCGAAGGGCGCGGCCGAGAAGGTTGTTGTCGCGGGTATGCCCAAGCTGCGATCTGCCATGCATCTCGACACGGTCTTCACCTTTGCCGATCGCGACCTCGTCTCGGTGTACCCGGGCATCATCGACTCGGTCCGGCCGTTCACGCTGGTCCCCTCCGACAAGGACCCCGGTGTCGAGGTGATCGCCGAGGCCGACCACTTCCTCAAGGTCGTGCAGCGCGCCCTCGACCTCGACGGCCTGCGCGTCGTGGAGGCCGGGGGCACCGCCTACGCGTCGGAGCGTCAGCAGTGGGACAGCGGCAACAACCTCGTCGCCGTCGAACCCGGTGTGGTGTTCGCCTACGACCGCAACACCTACACGAATGCGCTGCTCCGCAAGCAGGGTGTCGAGGTGATCACGATTGTCGGCGCCGAACTCGGCCGCGGCCGCGGTGGCGGACACTGCATGACCTGCCCACTCATCCGCGACCCGCTCGAGTAACCGCTGCCGAGTCCTCCCGCCTCCACGACGCCACCCCATCCGCTGCCTGAGGTGCGACGAGCGCTAGCGAGGCGCCTCGAAGGCCTGGTGAGACGACCTCGCAATCGGGACGTTGTGCCCTGGATCACATGTCCGCGCAGGAGGACCATCAAAGTATGGGCAAGGTACTCGTCGCATATGCGAGCAAGCATCATTCGACCGCGGAGATAGCCGAGGCCATCGCCGCCGAGTTGCGGATACAGGGGCTCGACGCCGATTGCACCGACGTCAGCGCGGACACCGTGACCGGATACGACGCGGTGATTCTCGGCAGTGCCGTCTACGCCGGCCGCTGGCTCAAGGATGCGCACCGCTTCCTGAAACACCATCGCGACGATCTCGTGCGTATTCCGTTCTGGATCTTCAGTTCCGGGCCGGTGGGCGAGAACGTCGAGGAGGACCTCGCCGAGAACTCGAATTGGCTGGAACCCCACAAGGTGCTCGACCTCGCCGAATCCATCGGGCTGCGCGGGCACACGGTGTTCGCCGGCCGGATGCCCACAGATCCGCACGGTTTCATCGAGAAGTCCATGGTGAAGCGCACTCCCGAGGAGTTACGCGACGCCCGAGACTGGGACGCGATCCGTCGTTGGGCCGACGACGTTGCCGCGGCCCTTGCCGCGAGTAGTGGTACCACCGCCGCCCCGTCGCAGCACTAGTCGGTCGTTCGACTCCTTCCCAGCGCAACGTCCGCGGAGTACCGTGAAGCCGCACAAGTGCCGTCGGGACAAGGGAGTCGGGGCCATGGACGACGATGCCGAGCCGGATCTCACCGTTGCCGTCGTCGGAGCCGGTTTCTCCGGTATCGGTACCGGAATTCGGTTGGACCGAGCCTGAATTCGCGACTGGCAGATCATCGAAGCCGGTAGCGGTGCGGGTGGAACCTGGTTCTGGAACACCTATCCCGGCGTGGCGGTCGACATCCCGTCGTTCAGCTATCAGTTCTCCTTCGCGCCAGGGAAATGGTCGCGCAGCTACGCTCCCGGTGCCGAACTCAAGCAGTACGCAGACGAACTCGTGGAGCAATACTGTCTGGCCGGTCGCATTCGGTTCAATACCGAGGTCCAGAACGCCGAGTTCGACAGTGCGTCGAATCTCTGGCGGCTGACCCTGCCGGGCGGCGAGACACTGACCGCCCGCTTCCTGATCAGTGCTGCGGGTCCACTGAATGTGCCGAGCCTGCCCGACATCCCGGGGATCGACGAGTTCGCCGGGACCACCATGCACACCGCGCGGTGGGACCACTCGGTCGATCTCCGTGGAAAGCGGGTGGGGACCGTCGGTACGGGAGCCACTGCGGTCCAGGTGATTCCGTCCATCGCGCCAGACGTCGAGACGTTGACCGTGTTCCAGCGAACCCCGATCTGGTGCATGCCCAAGATGGATTTCGTTCTGCCTCAACCGGTTCGCGTGCTCTCCCGCACACCGCTGCTCCGACTGATCCCGCGGGCGGCGAGTCAGGCCTTCATCGAGCTGTCGTTCACGATCTTCGCGCACTTCTACAAGTGGATACCTGCGGCCGGCCGGCTCGCCGAGCGCTCGTGCCGGCAGTACCTCGACAGTCAGGTCCACGACCCGGAGACGCGCGCAAAGCTCACGCCCGCTTACGGTCTGGGTTGTAAGCGGCCCGGGATTCACAACGAGTACCTGGCCACCTACAACCGCGACAACGTGACTCTGCAGACGACGCCGATCGAGAAGGTCACCGCGCATGGTGTGCACTGCTCGGACGGTACCGAACACGAGATCGACATCCTCATCCTGGCAACCGGTTTCAAGGTGACCGATCCCGACGCCATGCCGTCCTTCAGGCTGGCCGGGCCCAAGGGGACGATGGCGGATTTCTGGAATGAGAACCGATCGCAGGCCTACGAGGGGGTGTCGGTGCCGGGTTTCCCGAACTTCTTCTTCGTCTTCGGGCCGTACGGCTACACCGGTTCGTCGTACTTCGCGTTGATCGAGAACCAGACTCGGCACATCATCCGCTGCATTCGTGCGGCGATCGGTCGAGAGGCGAAGAAGGTGGAGGTTCGGCAGGAGGCCAACGACCGCTACTTCGCGTCGGTGCTGAAGCGTCGCTATCGACAGATCTTCTGGCAGGAGTCCTGCAGCAAGGCCAACAGCTACTACTTCGACCATAACGGCGACGCCCCACTCCGTCCGACCACCACCGTCGAGGCCGCCGTGCACAGTCGCGTCTACCCGCTCGACGACTACGAGTTCACCGCCTGACGGCATACTTCTCACCATGGAGATCGTTCGCTCGTCGGAAACTGCACGTAGGCGAGTTGGCATCGTCGTGTTCGACGGTGTCAAGATGCTCGACTTCACGGGCCCCGCTGAAGTCTTTGTCGAGGCCAACCAGTTCGGCGGCAACTACGAGGTGGTAGTCATGTCGCCGACCGGCGGTGACGTCGCGACGTCGGTGGGCGTGCGGGTGAGCACCACGCCGGTGCATGACTCCGGCGGCTTCGACACGGTGATCGTTGCAGGCAGCGAGATCGCGCCGCCGCTGTTCGTCACGCCGGAGCTCATCGAGGCGACACGCGACCTGGCGACACGAACCAGGCGGATGTCGTCGGTGTGCACGGGGTCATTCGTCCTTGCCGAGGCCGGGCTTCTCGACGGGCGGTCGGCCACGACGCACTGGAAGTTCACTGCCGACCTTGCTCACCGATTTCCCGAGGTGCAGGTCGACTCGGATGCCATCTACGTCAGCGACGGAAACATCTACAGTTCGGCGGGGGTGGTTGCCGGGATCGACTTGAGCCTGGCGCTCGTCGAGGAGGATCACGGCGCCGAGGTGGCACGTCGCACCGCGCAAGGGCTGCTGGTCTACATGCAGCGCGGCGGTGGGCAGTCACAGTTCTCGTCGTCGCTCACCGGGCCCGCTCCGCGAACGTCTCTGGTGCGCAAGGCAACTGATCATATCCGTGGGAACCCTCAAGTTTCGCACACTGTTTCGAGTATCGCCGCGCATGTCAACGTGAGCGTCCGTCAGCTGACTCGGCTCTTTCGTGACGAACTGGGCGCAACCCCGGCCGGCTACGTCGCCGACACCCGCTTCGAGATCGCCCGCGACAAACTGCACGCCGGATTGACCGTGGGCGCAGCGGCCCAAGCGGCGGGATACGGCAGTGCGGAGGTGATGCGCAGGGCATTCGTTGCGCGGATCGGCATATCGCCTCGCCGCTACCAGCAACGCTTCTCGTCGACGGGTGCTCTCGCCGGCTGACGTGGTGTCGCAAATGGGGGCTTTTCTGGCCGGGTGAGTGGGACGGTGACCTTGACGGTGGATGCACACTGGATCGGCTGGTCCAATACACATAGGAGTATCCAATGCCCACCCTCACCACCTCCGACGGCGTCGACATCTTCTACAAGGACTGGGGTTCGGGTCAGCCAATCGTCTTCAGTCATGGCTGGCCGCTGTCGTCCGATGACTGGGACGCCCAGATGATGTTCTTCTTACAGAACGGGTTTCGGGTGGTCGCTCACGACCGGCGTGGTCATGGGCGGTCGACCCAGGTAGCCGACGGCCATGATATGGACCACTACGCAGACGACCTGAAAGCCGTTGTCGAGCACCTCGACCTGACCGATGCCATCCACGTCGGCCATTCGACGGGCGGCGGCGAGGTGGTGCACTACCTCGCACGTCACGGACAGGATCGTGCGGCCAAGGCGGTGTTGATCTCCGCGGTGCCACCGATCATGGTCAAGACCGACACCAACCCCGACGGAATCCCCAAAGAGGTGTTCGACGACATCCAGACGCAGGTGGCCACGCGTCGTTCCGACTTCTTCCGCACCTTCGCCGAAGGACCGTTCTACGGCTATAACCGGGAGGGCGCAGAACCGTCGGAGGGCGTCATCGCAAACTGGTGGCGCCAGGGCATGATGGGCGGTGCAAAGGCGCACTTCGACGGGGTGGTCGCGTTCTCGCAGACGGATTTCACCGACGACCTCAAGAAGGTGACGATCCCGTTCCTGGTGCTTCACGGCGAGGATGATCAGGTGGTGCCCTACGAAGACACCGGCGTGAAGTCGGCTGAGCTGCTGCCCAACAGCACCCTGAAGACCTACCCGGGATTCCCGCACGGCATGCCGACCACAGAGGCCGCCACCATCAACGCCGACCTGCTGGAATTCTTCCGCGCGCCCTGACGCCGACGGGGTGGGCTCAGGACTGAGGGCCGCTGTGCCGGACGGCGAACTCGGCCACGGCAATCGAAATCCGTTGTGGCACGAGTTTACTCACCGTGGTGGCGACCAGATTCAGTACACCGTCGACGACGCTCGGTTTGCCGTTCTCGAGTGCTCGTAAGGCAGTGTCGACGACCTGGCTCGGGGAGCGGGTCGGGCCGACGGAATCTCCGTCGGCGCCGGCCGCCTCGAAGAAACCGGTCTCCGTGGCACCCGGGCATACGGCCAGAACCTTCACCCCGCGTCGTTTGGCCTCCCACCACAGTGCCTCGCTGAGTGAGAGCACGTACGCCTTGGACGCTGCATACACCGCCAGGTGCGGAACCGGTTGAAACGCAGCGACACTCGCGACGTTGATGATGGCGCCCGACCCACGCTCCGCCATTCTCTGGAGATAGACGGTCGTGAGGTCGGTCAGCACCGCGACGTTGAGTGGCACCTGATCGCGGACGCGGTCGCGGTCGGTGTCGGCGAGGTCGGCGTGCATCGCGATCCCGGCGTTGTTGCCGCGAACTCAAACAGCGTGACGGCAAGGACATCGTCGTCACCGGCAGCATCACGCTCACCCACGCGCTGATCGGAGCCGGACTCGTCGACGAGTACCGCCTGTTCCAGTACCCGACGGTTCAGGGGCGAGGTCGGCGATTGTTTCCCGACGGCTTCGAGGCGCCTACGCTGCGATTGCTGACGGCACGGTCATTCAGCAATGGGGTGGCGTTGGTGTCGTACGCCGCGAGCTCAGCCGTCGGCGACTGACACCGTTGCCAGCGATGCCAGGTGCGCACGCACCAGCGCGCGTACCTGGTCTGGGGTGTCGGTGCCCGACACCAGCAGGTGCATAGCGAGACCATCGATCACCGCGTGCAGCCGCATTGCTTCGACGTCGAGGTCGGCGGCAGAGTCGATGAGTCCGTGGCATCGTAGGTCGTCAAGCACGACGTGACAGAGCGTTCGTAGTCCCTCATGCGCTTCGCGTGCTGCGTCGACGAGTACGGGATGTGCCACCGACTCGGCGTTCATCGCCATGTGCACGCGCATCTCGGCCGCCCGCTCGGCATCGAGGGGCAGCAATTCGGCAATCATCGCCTCGGCGCGACGACGTGGGCTCCGCATGCGCCGGTGGCGCTCGATGCGGGCGGAAGCCTGTTCGTAGATGAGTCTCATCGAGAACTCCAGAAGCTCTTCTTTGGTCGCGAAAACGTGACGAAGTGACCCGGTGGAGATTCCCGCCTCGGCCGCGACCTCGCGGATCGACACACCGGATATGCCCTCACGCATGATGATTCGCCAGAGTGCGACGGCAATGTCGGCTCGTCGCTGCGCGTGGTCGATCAGTTTGGGCATTGACCGATACTAGCCCAACTGTGCTACCTTGGCTCAGAGTTTGGTAACACCATCGTGCTAACAAAATCTCAGGAGAGTCATGGCCGACCAACGCTTCGTCTCGCTCGACGTGCTGCGTGGAATAGCCATCCTCGGCACGCTGGGCACTAACATCTGGATCTTCACCAACGTCGACGGCTTTGTCGGATATCTCTCCGACCCCACGCAGGCCGACGGCGCGTGGCGCGTCGCCCAGGTTCTGCTCGAACAGCTCACCCAGGGCAAGTTCCTCGGACTTCTCACGATCATGTTCGGCATCGGACTCGCCATCCAGCAAGCCTCCGCAACACGTCGTGGCAGGTCGTGGCCGGGTCGATACTACTGGCGCGCAATACTTCTCTTCATCGACGGGACTCTGAACTACTTGCTGTTCACGGAGTTCGACGTGCTGATGGGATACGCGGTCACCGGACTCATCGTCGCGTATCTGCTGTCGATGGGCATTCGACGCCAGCGTGTGGCGATCGGGGTTGCCGCCACCGTCCATCTGATGCTCGTCGGACTCATCGTCTGGGCGCTCGCCGCTGCGCCGGGAAGTGCGGGTGACAGATCGGAACCGTTGTCGCCCAATCCCTATGCCGACGGATCATTCGTCGACCTCGTTGTCTTCCGCATCCAGAACATCGCGGTGTTCCGGGCGGAGGTCGTGCTCATCTTGCCCATGTCGATCGCGCTGTTCCTGATCGGTGCTGCGTTGCTGCGCGCCGGGGTGCTCGAACCCCGTGGCGCAATGCTTCGGCGGCGCTTGATGATTGCCGGTCTGGGTGTGGCGGCGCCGCTCGACTTTGTGGCGGGCATCTTCGGCGGCACGGCCGGGCTGATCCTGGGGCGCTACGTTCTGGCGCCGGTGGTGTCGCTGGCAATTCTGGCGTGGGTCGCGGGCTTCTACGCCGACGGACGCGCAGCTGGGCGAGTGGGACGACTTATGTCTCCCGTCGGCCGCACCGCGTTGAGTTGCTACGTTCTGCAGAACGCCATCGCCGGTGCCATCTGCTACGGCTGGGGACTCGGGCTTGCGGCACACCTTGATGCGACGACGGTCGTGCCGGTGACCATCGCTCTCTATCTGGCCATAAGCGCGACGATGATCGTGCTCGCCACCCTCTGGCTGCGCAGGTTCAACCGCGGACCGCTGGAGTGGCTATGGCACAGCAGCTACCAGCGGCTGGCCGGGGAAGGACGGCCACGGACCGCGGCCAATCGCGACACCACCCTCACACGCTGACGTGGCATCTGAGCAAGAACGGTCGGGCAGCGCAGCGACGCAGGCTCGTAGATTGAGCCAATGACGGATTCGCCAAACACCTCGCCGGAACCTGCGTTGGCCAGTGCCGACGCCCTGCCGCCAGTCACAGAACCACGCGTCGACCGTCCGCATTTCCCGGACGGCTACGGCGTCGGTGTAGACCTCGATGGAACGCGATCGTGGGCGTCGGTCGAGGATCGACTCGTCGGGTCGAAACACTATTGGCTGACCTCGGTCCGTCCCGACGTCACTCCGCACACGGTGCCTCGCTGGGGCGTGTGGGTCGAGGGCCGGTTTTTCTACGACGGCGCTCCGACCACCCGGCACACCCGCAATGTCGAGGCCAATCCGGCGTGCACACTCAGCCTCGAGAGTGGGACGGATGTGGTCATCATCGAAGGTGAGTCGGTGGCGGTGTGCGCGTCCCCCGACGGACTGGGCGCGAAACTTGCTGCGGCCTTTGGCAAATACTCCGAGCAGGGCTACAGCCCCGGCCCGGAGTCATGGCAGTCGACGGTCGACGGTGGCGGGCTTCGGGCGATCACTCCGAAACGCGCGTTCGCCTGGTCATCGTTCCCCACTGACTGCACCAGATTCAGCTTCGACTGACCTCTCGCTCGCACGGTAGGTAAGCGCACCGGCGTGTGTCCGGCGATGAATCTGTGTGGGTCGTCGAGTCTGTATCCGTGGCAAACGTTTCCTGACCCGAGGAGAGCACCAGTGTTGATCGTCGCCGGACACATCACCGTCGCTCCTGCCGACCGTGACACCTATCTCCAGACTTGTGACGCAGTGGTGGACGCGGCACGGCGGGCGCCGGGTTGCCTCGACTTCGCGATCGGGGCAGATCTCGTCGATCCCGCACGCATCACCATCTACGAGCGTTGGGACTCGGTCCAGGCCGTGGAGGCGTTCCGAGGATCGGGTACAGACGATGGGCAGGCCGCGATGATCGTGTCGGCGTCGGTGGCCGAGTACGAGGTCACCGAGGTCCGGCAACTCGGCTGAGTCGGATCAACAAGTGATCGTGCTCAGTCGGCCGACGACGGCCGTCCCGACCACGAGTGCCAGTGGAGATCACCGACGATGATGACCGGGCCGTCGGGTCGTCGTCGGCGATAGTGTTGGTATTTGTCGGCGAGCACATCGATTCCGTGCCTACCACGAGGTTCCGACGCATCCACCACCTCGGCGCGCCCGTCCACCCGAACCCACCACAGCTCGTCCCAATTCTCGGCGTAGTGGTCGACGAGTACCGCCACGTAGGGATTCTCCCCGATGTTGGCGAGCCGACGAAGTCGACTGGTGCGCTTGGGTTTGTGATCGACACAGGTGACGATGGTGTCGTCGTTCACGGCAAAGACGATCGGCACGATGTGTGGTCTCGCATCGGGTGTCACCGAGGTCAATCGGGCGACTCGCGCCTCCACGAAACGCTGACGCATCTCGTGGTCGAGCGAGCCTGCCATGTCTGAAGAATGTACATCGCTCGACCCGCGGTGTTGGTGGAGCCGATGACGGGAATCGAACCCGCGTATTCAGCTTGGGAAGCGCTTTCGCTTGTCGAACACCCATTCACGTTGCCGCAGGCAGACGCCTCGGCTTCCCACACATCACCGCAGCTCAGAACACATGTTTGGTCCGCTTCGGGTACGTCCTGAGTCGGCTCGCGGACGGCTCGGGACGGCCCCGATTCGCTTCAACCTGCGGCCCCTGCGCGGCCCCGAATGGTCGCTTGGGATCTAGTACGATCGCGCTTCCGTTCTGCCGCCGAGAACGCCTGCCACATATTCGCAGACGTACTCATCACCACAGTTGACGAGCCAGTTGCCACCCTCGACGAAGCCGTAGCCTCCAGTTCTCGGTCCGAGGGAGCGATACAGGGCTATCTGACTTTGCTTGTTTGTCTCCGAACTGAACAGCAGGAAGATGAGCTGGCGCGTGGTGTTGTCCCCCAGTAAGAAATTGCATTCGCCGGAACTCGCGGAGTTCCAACCGCCACGGTCGCGAAAGTAGTCTGTGCAG
Source organism: Gordonia sp. NPDC003585 (assembly GCF_040610755.1). Classification (NCBI taxonomy): domain Bacteria; kingdom Bacillati; phylum Actinomycetota; class Actinomycetes; order Mycobacteriales; family Gordoniaceae; genus Gordonia; species Gordonia sp. NPDC003585. The sequence goes on from NZ_JBEXMX010000036.1 coordinate 54,300, forward strand.
ATGTAGCGGCGGCTGAAATCGGCGTACAACTGGTCGGGGGTTTCGTATGTCTGCAGGCCTGATAGCGGGACTTCTTGGTAGGAGGTGGTCGTCGTCGTGGTCTTCGAAGTCTCTCGGGCGTCGCCCCCTGAGCTTGCGTTCACGGCGACGATGAGCGCGACCAACACTGCCACGGCTACCGCAAGGCCCTGATCCATCCCGGCATTTCCGGAGAGCTCAGGTTGTGAGTGCCTCCTCCGGATTGAGGGTGCGCATGTGAGCGTAGTGGAGTTGCTCAGCGTGGT
>NZ_JBEXMX010000037.1:0-54103 GCF_040610755.1 Gordonia sp. NPDC003585
GCCAGCGTGCCGTCGGCCGCGCGGAGCCGGCCGGCCGCCTCGTGCAGGCGTCGACGCTGGATCAGCCACTTCGGCGTCAACCCCAGTCGGCGTCGGGTCAACCGTTGCAGACTTCGTTCGGTGAGATGGAATCGCGCACAGATCTGACCGATCGCGACCACCGACGAATCGTTCTCCACGTAGTCGACGATCTCGTTGATCAGCCGCCCGTCGTCGTCGAGTGGGAGGATCGGACGCAACCAGTCCTCGACCACGCCGGTCGCTGCGCGCTGCGTACTCTCGGCGCTCGGTTCGGTGGCCATCGTCGCGCGCACACGGTCCGCGAGTTCGGCGCCTCGCGCACCGAACACCTCCGACAGTTCGGCGTATCGGTCCGTCCACTCGTCGACCGGACCGTCGAGCACCAGTCCACCGGCCGCCGGCGTGAGCATCACACCGACCGCCCAACCCTGGCCGCTCAGCGTCGTCTCACTCAGACCGGTCGCCACTCCGTAGAACCGGGCGTACTCGTTGCTCACCACCATGAGACAGACGGGATACTGCAAGACCCTCTGCGGTGCTTCGGCGCCGGCCGGCACCGACCAGACCGGCACCCAGAATCGGCGGATCACCTCGGCCAGGTCGGGCGTCGGACCCCAACGGCCGATCTGGAACGACGTGTCGGCGGGGTCGACGAGATGTGCTCGTTCGACGTCGTCGAGGCCGTCTCGCCCCGATCTGTCGCGAATGTTCAATCCCGGACCGCCTTGTTCGCTGTTGACTGACATCATGACCACTTCCACTGACACCACACCAACCATCGCCGACCAGTACGCCGAACTCGCGACCGGTTTCGGCGCCATCCTCGACACCGTCGACGCCGACGCGTGGGCGGCCGCGTCGCCGTGCCCGGGCTGGACCGTCCGCGACGTCGTCGGCCACGTGATCGGCACGCAGCGAGACTTCTTCGGCGGCCACGACGTCGACCTCGGTGCGGCGCCCGACCTCGACGATCCCGCGGCGGCCTGGCGAACACATCGCGAGAAGGTCGAGAGCGCCCTGGCCGACCCGCAGGTCGCCGAGTTGACCTTCGACGGCCACTTCGGCCCGACGACCGTCGGCGAAACACTTCTGCGCTTCTACGGATTCGACATGATCGCCCACCGCTGGGATGTCGCGTCCGCAGCAGGGCTCGACCTTCGATTCACCGACGACGAACTCGCGCAGATGGAGAGCGCCGCCGACGGATTCGGCGACGCCCTCTACAGCGAGGGCGTGTGTGAACGCATCGAGATCCCCGACGACGCCGACCGTCAGACCCGGCTCCTCGCACGTCTCGGTCGACGCAGCGATCAGCGGTAGGCGGCCTCGGGCGAGTCGGAGGGCACGATCTCCGCGCCGAGGGGCAACAGCGAGATCGGCACCATCTTGAAGCTGGCGATCCCCAGCGGAATCCCGATGATGGTGATGCACATCAGGATTCCGGCCGTGATGTGGGCGATGGCGAGCCACCAGCCGGCCACGACGATCCAGATGATGTTGCCGATCAGCGACATCGCACCGGCACCGGGCTTGCGCACGACAGTGCGCCCGAACGGCCAGAGTGCGTAGTTCGCCATCCGGAAGGACGCGATCCCGAACGGGATCGTGATGATCAGGATGAAGCACACGATGCCGGCCAGCACATAGCCAATGGCCAGCCAGATACCGCACAGGATCAGCCAGATCACGTTCAGAATTGTTCGCATGCCCGCATTCTCCCCCGGAAACGTCTCCCAGGCGTCGATATGCTGAGGACATGGCAGGACCGGGACGGGGACGCGAGGTTGCCTGGGCGATCCTGACCACGCTCACCCTGGTCGTCCGGATCCTCGCCACCATCGCCCTCGTGCTCCTCGCGATCGGCTGGGCGGTCGCGTCGATCCGCTCCTCGATCGACAACGACTTCCTCTGGCCCGCGGTCGCGAGCGCCGCCGCCCTGCTCGTCAGCACCTATCTCTACAGTCATCTGCGGGCGCGGTACCCACGCCGAAATGGCTGGATTCCGTGACTCCGATCACCCATCCACCAGGGGTTCGGGGTCCGAATACCGGGCATGACACTCACCGGTGAGCCCGGCCCACGATCGATCGCCGTCATCGGCAGCGGCGTCGCGGGTCTGACGGCGGCACATGTCCTGTCCTCGACCGCTCGCGTCACCCTCTACGAGTCCGACGACCGGCTCGGCGGTCATGCCCACACCCACGCGGTGACGATGCCGTCGGGCGCGACGGTCCCGGTGGACTCCGGCTTCATCGTCCACAACGACCGCACCTACCCGACCCTGCTGCGGCTGTTCGATGAACTCCGCGTCGCGACCCAGCCGACCGACATGTCGATGTCGGTGTCGTCGAGGATCACCGGCCTGGAGTACGCCGGCGCGCTCGGTGTGTCGGGCCTGTTCCCCACCGCGCGGAACCTGACCCGGCCACGGTATGTGCTCATGCTCGCGGAGGTGAAGCGGTTCCATCGGGCGGCGCGAACGCTGCTCGACGAGCCCGACGACTCCGGCCGCGACATCGCGCTCGCCGAGTTCGCCGAGCAACAGGGCTTCTCGACGTACTTTCGCGACAACTTCCTGAACCCGCTGGTTGCTGCCGTGTGGTCGTGCGACGAGTCGGCTGCGGCCCGCTATCCGGCGCGCTACCTGTTCACCTTCCTCGACCACCACGGCATGCTCTCGGTGTTCGGTTCGCCGCAGTGGCGGACGGTGGTCGGCGGGTCGATCAGCTACGTGTCCGCCGTCGCCGACGAGATCGGCTCGCGCGGCGGCGACGTCCGCACCAACGCACCGGTCACCCGCGTCACCGAGTCCGACGGTGGGGTCGAGGTGACCGCCGACGACGGCGCGGGCCCGTCGAGGTTCGACGCGGTGGTGATCGCAACTCACCCGCACCAGGCGCTGGGCATGCTCGCCGACGCGACCCCGCTACGGCGCAAGGTTCTCGGCGACATCACCTACCTGTCCAAACCGGCTGCGCTGCACACGGATACATCGCTCATGCCCCGCGCGCGTCGGGCCTGGGCGTCGTGGAACTACCAGATCCGTTCCGACGGCGACGAGGTCGCGGTGACCTACGACCTGACGCGACTGATGCGGTTGCCGACGACAGACCCGCGGATGCTCGTCACCCTGGGCCGTACCGATCTGATCGACCCCACTCAGATTCGCGCGCAGATGACCTACGAGCATCCGCTGTACACCACCGAATCCGTCGCTGCTCAGGCACTTCTCCCCCAGATCGACTCCGACACCATCGTGTTCGCGGGGGCCTATCACGGTTGGGGCTTCCACGAGGACGGCGCCGCCTCCGGCGCACGTGCCGCCGCTCGACTGGGCGTGACCTGGGGTCCGCACACGGATCGTCGGGTGATGGCATGACGGGCGCCGGGAGCGAAGCGAGCGGGCCCAATGTGACGACCGGCGCCGGGAGCGAAGCGAGCGGGCCCAATGTGATGACCTCCCTGATCAAGCCTTCGCTGGTTCCGTGCACGATCGGCCACACTCGTCGGACGCCGATCCGGCACGCCTTCACCTACCGCAGTTACACCTGGTTCGTCGACATCGACGACTTGCCGCAGCTGCCGCGCCATCTGCGTCCATTTGCCCGCTTCGTCCCCGACGATCACTTCCCCGAACCACCGACTCCCGGTGCGTCCCTGCGTGATCGGCTCGACCGTCACGTGCGTGACGCGGGTGTCGAGCCGGTGGATGGCCGGGTGACCGCGTTGCTCGCGGCGCGCGTCGCCGCGCATGTGTTCAATCCGCTGAGCGTCTTCTGGTGTCATCACGCCGACGGTTCGCTCGCCTATGTGGTCGCCGAAGTGCACAACACCTACGGCCAGCGACACTGCTACATCGTCGCCACCGACACCGCCGGGCGCGCAACCGTCGACAAGCGTTTCTACGTGTCGCCGTTCCATCCGGTCGACGGGCATTACACGCTGTCGCTCCCCGAACCCGATGCGTCGGGCCGGGTGTCGATCTCGGTGACCTTGCACCGCGAGGGCCAGGGACCGTTCGTCGCGACTCTGCGCGGTCGCGCGACGCCGGCCACCCGCCGGGCGATCGTCGCCGCCCAGCTGCGAATGCCGCTCGCGCCGCTGGCGGTCTCGGCACGAATTCGACTGCACGGCATACGACTCTGGTTGCGGCGGCTGCCCGTCGCGTCGCGGCCGACACATCCTGAAACCACCACCGTCCACCTCGAGGAGGTCAACCGATGAGCACCCCCACCCAGAATCACGGCGGCAACCCGACCCCATCCGTCGACGCCGCGCGCTGGCCGGACGTCGCCTCCCTTCCCGGCGGCATCTCGTCGCGCGTGCGAGCGCGCGCGGCCGCAATGCTGTTCCGACGCAATGTAAATGCCCTCGACATCCGCGTAGAGTATCCCGACGGATCGCTCGGCGGACGACGCGCCGACGAGTTGCAGCCGCGGATGATCGTGCGCAGGCCCGACGAGTTCTGGCGCCGGCTCGGCTCCGGTGGTCTGATCGGTTTCGGCGAGGCGTTCATGGCCGGCGATTGGAGCACCGACGACCTGGTCGGCGTCCTGACGCCATTCGCCACCCGTGCGGCCCGGCTGGTTCCTCGCGCACTGCAGCCACTGCGCTCCCTGGTGTTGCCGAGACATCCTGCGGCAGAGGAGAACACGACCGCCAATACGCGCAGCAACATCGCGCGGCACTACGACCTCTCCAACGAGATGTTCGCCACCTTCCTTGACGAGACGATGACCTACTCCAGCGCCGTCTTCGACCAGCTCTCGCCCGAATCACCGCCCGCGTGGGCGGATCTCGCGGATGCGCAGCGCCGCAAGATCGATCGGCTCCTCGACCTGGCGGGCGTCGGGCCCGGCTCCCGCGTCCTCGAGATCGGCACCGGCTGGGGCGAACTGTGCATCCGTGCCGCCCAACGTGGTGCCACCGTGCGATCGGTGACCCTGTCGAGTGAACAGCGCGACCTCGCGCGTCGCCGCGTCGCCGCGGCCGGCTTGTCCGAGCGGGTGCAGATCGATCTCCTCGACTACCGCCATGTGCAGGGCAGCTACGACGCGGTGGTCTCTGTGGAGATGATCGAGGCCGTTGGCGAAAAGTATTGGTCCACATATTTTTCCACCATCGATTCGGTGCTCGCCCCGGGTGGTCGGGTGGCCATCCAGGCGATCACCATGCCGCACGACCGCATGATGGCCTCCCGCAACACGCACACCTGGATCCACAAGTACATCTTCCCCGGTGGCCAGTTGACTTCCGTGCCAGCCTTGCGCGCCGTCGTGCGTCGTCACACGGAACTTGGTCTCACCCATGGGATCTCGCTCGGCCCGCACTATGCGGAGACCCTGCGGCTGTGGCGCGAGCGCTTTCTCGCCCACAGCGACGAGGTCACGCGGCTCGGCTTCGACCAGACGTTCCTGCGCATGTGGCAGTTCTATCTCGCCTACTCCGAGGCCGGATTCCGCGCCGGTTACCTCGACGTGTACCAACTGGTCTTCACCCGGGAGCCGTCCTGATGTCCGGGTGGTCAGGGTTCGTCGTTGTCACCGTCGCCGCACTCCTGCTGCTGACGGTGATCCAGGGTGTGGCGATGCTGATCGGCCATCGCATCGGTCGCTACAACGTCGTCGACGTCGTCTGGGGACTCGGTTTCGTCGGCGTCGCCTGGCTTGCGGTGGCGATCGGCGACGGCGACGCCACCCGTCGCTGGCTGCTGGCGATCCTGACCTCCGTCTGGGGGTTGCGCCTGTCCTGGCACATGCACGTCAAGTCCCGCGGTAGGGGCGAGGACCCGCGCTATACCGCGCTACTCGAACGTGCCGGCGCCGGGAGCGCAGCGAGCGGGCCGAATTTGGCCGGCGCCGGGAGCGCAGCGAGCGGGCCGAATGTAGCCGGCGGCAACGGCCTCGGGATCGTGGCGCGCAAGATCTTCGCGACACAGGGCGCATCGCAATGGTTTGTCTCGTTGCCGATCCAGGTGTCGGCGGTACTGGGATCTGGCGGAACCCTGGCCACGGTCCTGACCGTCGTCGGGACCCTGCTCTGGGTCGGCGGGTTCGGTTTCGAGGCGATCGGCGACGCGCAGTTGCGGCGGTTCAAATCCGACCCCGCCAACAAGGGCGTCATCATGGACCGCGGGCTGTGGTCGTGGACCCGCCACCCCAACTACTTCGGCGACGCGTGCGTCTGGTGGGGCATGTGGATCATCGCCGCGTCGGTGTGGCCGGGCGTGCTCACCCTGCTCTCACCGATCGCAATGACGTACTTCCTCGTGTACGCGACCGGCGCACGGCTCCTCGAGCAGTCGATGAGCAAGCGACCGGGCTATCCCGAGTACCAGGCACGCACGTCGTACTTCTTGCCTCGGCCGCCGCGCAAGGTCACGGCAGCGCCATGATTCTCGCGCCGGGTCTGTTCTCGAGCGTCGTCGGCGCGCCCGCGTTGTTGAGCGCCTCGGGCGGGCGCACTAATGTGACCCTCGATGACCGCGTTGAGATTCGGCCCGCTCGCGTGACCGCACAGTCCTCCACCGAGGTGGCGAGGCTTGCCGGGCTGCTCGCGCGGGTCGCGGCCCGGGATCAGGCGGCATTCGCGGACTTCTACGACGCCACGAGCGACCGGGTGTACGGAATGGTACTGCGCGTACTGCGCGACCCCGGATACAGCGAGGAGACCACCCAAGAGGTGTTTCTGCAGGTCTGGCGCACCGCGGATTCCTACTCCCCCGACGCCGGGTCCCCGCTGTCGTGGCTTCTCACCCTGGCGCACCGTCGCGCGGTCGACCGGGTTCGCAGCGAGACCGCCAGTTCCGCGCGCGAGGCGCGCTATGGCGCGGAGAACTACGAATCCACCTTCGACACGGTGAGCGAGGCGGCCGGGTCGGCCGAGACCACCGAGGCGGTCCTGGGGTGCCTGGACTCGCTGACCGACACGCAGCGCCAGTCCGTCGACCTCGCCTACTACCAGGGACTCACCTATCGGGAGGTCGCCGAGCGGCTCGCGGTCGCGCTGCCGACGGTCAAGAGCCGCATTCGCGACGGTCTCACCCGGCTGCGACGCTGTCTGGGAGATCGTGATGTCTGACGACGAGCTCCTCGAACTAGCACCCGTGGTCGGACTCAACGCGCTGTCCGACGACGAGCTCCGCGAGGTCGAAGCACAACTGGCCGACGCCTCACCCGCGACGCGCGACGAGTTCGCGCGCCAGGTCCGCGCCACCAGGGAGGCGATGGCCTCGGTCAGTTCGGTCACCGCGACCGCACCTCCGTCGACGCTCCGCGACCGAATCCTCTCGTCGGTGACCGAGGGTGACGAAACCGCGACCAGCGAGACGTCGAACGTGGTGTCACTGCCGAATCGGCGCCGACGGATCATCTATTCGGCTGCAGCCGCGGTGGTCGCCATCGCGGTCGGTGCGGTCGGCTGGGCGATCGGGTACTCGATGACCGACGACGACGCGCCGCCACCCGGGCCCGAGCAGGTGTTCGCCGCCAAGGATGTCCAGTCCTCCGCCGGCGCTGTCGCCACCGGAACCGCAACCGTCTACTTCTCGCACAGCACTGATTCCGGTGTCCTGGTCATGAATTCGGTCCCACCGCCCAAACCCGGCACCGTGTACCAGATGTGGCTGGTCGGCCCCGAAGGTGCACGATCGGCCGGCACCATGACCGAGAAGGACGTCCAACCGGTCACCACCGCGGTCATCCCGAACCTGCAATCGGCGACAGCGCTCGCCTTCACCGTCGAACCGCCCGGCGGGTCCGCCAGTCCGACGACTCCGTTCGTCGCGCAACTCCCGCTGAGCTGATCCGACGAGCTTGGTGACCGCCGCGCGAACTGCGGAAATCCGTACCTGGGAGGCGCGCCGAGTCACAATGCATGTGGTCGGGTTGAGGTGTACAGCCATCCGACGGGTCGCGATCTGAATGCGTCGCCCTCGGCAACCACGCTCTTCCCACCTCCACGATCGCCGACGTAGCAACGCTGACTCGAGAGATTCGGTGAGCGACGCTGTGAACTGGGGAAATGCGTCAGCGTCCTGCCGAAAAATCTAGGGGAAGAACTTTCTTCCCCGGGGTTCACAGTCCTCCGCGAGTAATTTCTGGGGGAAGACACCAAGGGTAGGGGACGAATCTTCGTCCCCTAGTTTCCCGGGCGAATCGGTGAGACGACAACGCAGACTCACCACGTTTCGGGGCTGCACAAACACCAGCACTCGCGTTCTCCGATTCGGCACCGGCGACACTTCGCACGCCCCACTTGACACGTGACCTCACGGATCGCACACTTGTTGCGTACACCGCTCTATGTTGCATATGACGCAACTTACCCGTGTCGGACCGCCGCCGATCCGATCACCGTCAATCACGAACATCCGTCACAGAGATTGGTACCCGCTGTCACGATGACCCCTCACCTCGTCTCGAGTGCAGACAGCAGCGTCACACCAGCCACCCAGCGCCTCATCCGCGACCGGGTCGTCGGGCAGAGTCTGCCTGCGCCCTTCTACGTCGACGACGAGTTCTTCACGCTCGATCTCGACGAGGTGTTCTCCAAACGCTGGATCTTCGTCGCCACCGAGGCCGAGATCCGCGAGCCGGGCGACTACGTGACCATCGACTTCGGCACCCGTTCGGTCATCATCGCCCGCGACGACGACGGCCGAATCAAGGCGCACCACAACGTGTGTCGTCACCGCGGGGCCCGACTGCTCACCGAGCCGAGTGGCTCGACCGGCACAATCGTATGCACCTACCACTCCTGGACCTATGGGATGGACGGCCGGCTGATGTTCGCCGAGGCCCAGGCACCGGGCTTCCAGAAGTCCTGCTACACATTGCGTTCGGTCCACGTACGATCGATCGCCGGCCTCATCTTCATCTGCCTGGCTGCGGACCCGCCCACCGACATCGATGATGTCGCCGAGATCGTCGAGCCGTACCTTGCCCCGCACCGTCTCGCCGAGGCGAAGGTCGCAACGCAGACCGACCTCGTCGAAGACGGCAATTGGAAACTCACGATGGAGAACAACCGTGAGTGCTACCACTGCGCGGGGCATCCGGAACTGCTCAACGTCTTCTTCCCGACATGGGGTTACAGCACTGACGACGCAATCCCCGCGCGACTCGAACCCGTCTTCGCTCGCTACCGGAAGGCCACCGCGGAGGCGAGAGAGGTGTGGGATTCCTACGGCCTTCCTCACCCTCGCATCGAGCAGCTGGACACGCGCACAACGGGTTTCCACATCGAGCGTGATGCCATGGACCTCGCCGGAGAGTCGTTCACACTCGATGGCACGGCGGCCTGTACACGTCTGCTGACCGACATGGAAGAAAAGCGCCTCGGGCGGCTGTCGATGCACCTGCAGCCCAACATGTGGTTGCACGTCACGAGTGACCACGCTGTGCTGTTCTCGGCGATCCCGCTCGCCGCGGACAAGACCGTCGTGCGCACCACCTGGCTGGTGCACGCCGACGCGGTGGAAGGCATCGACTACGACCTCGATCGCCTGACCTCCGTGTGGGAGATCACCAACCAGCAGGATGCCGACCTCGTTGCGCTTGCCCAGCAGGGCATCCGCAGCCCCGCCTACGAGCCTGGTCCCTACGGTCCGTCCGAGTTCCAGGTCGAGGCATTCGTCAACTGGTACATCACCACTTTGCGCACCAACCTCGGAATACCCTCCATTGCAGCGCCAACGGGGCAGACCGCGTGACCGGCGCCGGGAGCGAAGCGAGCGGGCCGAATGTCACCGGCGCCGGGAGCGAAGCGAGCGGGCCGAATGGGAACAAGCCACGACCCACCGATCATCTCCTTGCCTGTGTCGATCGCAGCGACACCACCCGAGAGATGGCGACCTTCACTTTCCGGGTTCTCCCACACATCGCGGACGGGGAAGGCGGCGAGGAGGATTCGCAGACGATTGCCTTCGAGCCGGGACAGTTCTTGTCGTTCACCCTCGACATCGACGGACGTTCGGTCCAGCGCTGCTACAGCATCTCATCACCGCCGACGCGGCCGGGTACCCTGTCCATCTCCGTCAAACGTGTTGCCGGTGGCCATGTCTCGAACTGGCTGCACGACAACATGGCACCGGGGATGGTGATCGCGGCCAGCGGCCCCCTGGGCCGGTTCACCTACACTGCCCGTCCTGCCGAGAAGTACCTCTTCATCTCCGCGGGCAGCGGGATCACACCGGTGATGTCGATGGTTCGTGCCATCACCGACGCCAACGCTCCCACCGACATCGTCTTCGTCCACAGCGCGCGCAGTGTCGACGACATCCCGTTCCGCGACGAACTCGAAGACCTCGCCCAGCGGCATCCCAACCTCACTCTCGCGTTCGCCGCCACCCGCATGCCCGACGACGAGCTCCCGGAATGGACCGGTCATCGCGGCCGCGTCGATCGCGCGATGATCGAACGTGTCTGCCCCGAGCTTGCCGATCGCATCGTATTCCTCTGTGGACCAGGACAGTTCCGCAGCGGCGTCCGCTCCGCACTCGTTGCGGCCGGGGGCGACCTCGCACTCATCCACGAGGAGAGTTTCGGCAGCCGGATGCCCACCGTGCCGCCGGACGACGACGCCGGAGTCGTCGTCGACTTCACCCGCCGCGCACGACGTATCACCGTGACTCCAGGCACCACGATCCTCGCCGCGGCGGCCGCGGCAGGTGTCACCCTGCCGTCGACGTGCGGCATGGGTCTGTGCGGATCGTGCAAGGTGGTCAAGTTGTCCGGCGATGTCGTCATGAATCATCAGGGCGGAATCCGCGCCCGTGAGATCTCACAGGGCAAGATCCTGCTCTGCTGCTCCGAACCACTCTCCCCGGTCGAGATCGACTTCTGATGAGAGATCGACTTGTGAAAAGGACGACGATGCAACAGCCCGAACATCCCGGCCACCTGTGGCGCAACCCCGACCCCAAACCCTCCTACGACGTTGTCATCGTCGGCGGCGGAGGACACGGGCTCGCGACCGCGCACTACTTGGCGCGCAACCACGGAATCACCAACGTCGCAGTGCTGGAACGTGGTTGGCTGGCCGGCGGCAACATGGCCCGCAACACGACGCTCATCCGGTCCAACTACCTGTGGGACGAGAGCGCCGGCATCTACGAGCACTCGCTGAAGCTGTGGGAGACACTCGAGGAGGAACTGGGCTACCCGATCCTGTTCAGCCAGCGCGGAGTTCTCAATCTCGCGCACACCGAGCAGGACGTCCGCGATAGCGTCCGACGCGTGGAAGCCAACCGCCTCAACGGAATCGACGCGCAGTGGCTCGATCCCAAGCAGGTCGCCGAGGTGTGTCCGATCGTCAACACCTCGCAGGACATCCGCTACCCCGTGCTGGGCGCGACCTTCCAGCCACGTGGTGGTATCGCCAAGCACGACTATGTCGCTTGGGGATTCGCTCGCCGCGCGAGCGAGGCCGGTGTCGACATCATCCAGAACTGCGAGGTCACCGGGTTCGTCACCGACGGCGGGCGCGTCACCGCGGTCGAGACCAGCCTCGGGCGCATCGGAGCGGGTACCGTCGCCCTGTGCGCCGCCGGGCACACGTCGACACTCACCGACCAACTCGGCATCCCGGTCCCCGTACAGAGCCACCCATTGCAGGCGTTGGTTTCCGAACTGCTCGAACCCGTCCACCCGACGGTCGTCATGTCCAACGCGGTTCATGTCTATGTGTCCCAGGCACACAAGGGCGAGCTGGTCATGGGAGCGGGCGTGGACTCGTACAACGGCTACGGCCAGCGCGGCGCCTTCCACATCATCGAACGTCAGATGGCGGCCGCCGTCGAGTTGTTCCCCATCTTCGGCCGGGCCCGGCTCCTGCGGACCTGGGGTGGCATCGTCGACGTCACACCCGATGCATCTCCGATCGTCGGCGCCACCCCCTTCGACAACGTGTACCTCAATTGTGGCTGGGGAACAGGCGGATTCAAGGCCACCCCTGGTGTGGGCTGGTGCATGGCGCACACCGTCGCCACCGGTCGGCCACACGGCATCAACGCACCTTTCACCCTCGACCGTTTCGTCACCGGCGCACTCATCGACGAACACGGCGCAGCCGCCGTCGCACACTGATCCCCAACGGAGACAACCAGCCATGCAGATGATCCCCTGCCCGCACTGCGGACCACGCGAGGAGACCGAGTTCCATTACGGCGCGGCCGCGGGCATCGCCTATCCGGCCGAACCCGCTGGGCTCGACGACACGGCCTGGGCGCACTACCTGTTCTTCCGCCCCAATCCCAAAGGTGTGCTGCGTGAACGGTGGTGCCACAGCGCCGGATGCCGGCAGTGGTTCACCATCGAGCGAGACACCGTGTCGTACGCAGTCACCGGCCATCCCCTCCCATCGCGCGAGGTGAACCGATGAGCAACCGGTTACGTACCGCGAGCGGCGGCCGTATTGACCGTGACCGTCCGATCGACTTCGTCTTCGACGGCACCACCTACACCGGGTACGCAGGCGACACCCTGGCATCGGCGCTGCTGGCCAACGGGATTCGCCCCGTCACCACCAGTGTGAACCTCGGCCGCCCGCGTGGCATCACCGGATCGTGGGCCGAGGACCCGACAGCGCAGGTCGGCATCGACGCACCTTTTGCCGAACCGATGGTTCCTGCCACGACGGTCGAGTTGTGTCCGGGTCTCGTGGCGCACGGCGTGCCGGGTCGGGGCAAGCTCTCCGCCGATCCCGACAACGCCCGCTACGATGCCCTGCACCACCATCCGGACGTCCTCGTCATCGGTGCGGGCGCAGCGGGTTTGATGGCTGCACTCATCTCGGCTCGCGCGGGCCTCGAGGTGTTACTCGTCGATGATCGGGCCGAACCCGGCGGGGCCACCCCGTGGGCACCGTGGGTCGAGCACGCCGTGGCGGAGTTCGACGCGTTCCCCGAGACGCGCCGACTTGTCCGTACCACTGCATTCGGTGGCTACGAGGACGGATTCGTCCTCGCTGTCGAACGACGCACAGACCACTTCGGTGTCGATGCGCCGACGCATCTGTCCCGGCAGAGGGTGCACCGAATCCGGGCTCGACGCATCATCGTTGCCACGGGTTCGCACGAGCGTCCGATCGTGTTCGCCGACAACGACCTTCCCGGCGTGATGCTGGCCGGTTCGGCTCTCGACCACCTCCGCCGGCACGGTGTGCTGGTCGGCGGTCGCGCCGTTGTGTTCACCGCATGCGATTCCGCCTACGACGCTGCGTTCGCGCTCGCCGAAGCCGGGGTCGAGGTGCCGGCCATCGTCGACGTGCGGCCGGTCGTGTCGGCCGATCTCGTGGAAACCGCGCGGCGACTCGGTATTCCGCTGCACACCGACGCCGTGGCGCGTCGTGCCATCGGCGACGATGCTGTGGTCGGCGCAGAGATCACCGGCGCCGGGAGCGGAGCGAGCGGGCCGAATGTCACCGGCGCCGGGAGCGGAGCGAGCGGGCCGAATGTCACCGGCTCTGGAATCGAGGCGTCCTTCACCATCGACTGCGACACGATCCTGGTCAGCGGTGGATGGAATCCGGCCGCGCACCTGTGGAGCCAGCTGCGTGGTGCCATCGACTTCGACGAGCACTTGGGTGCCTTCGTCCCCACTGGATCTGTACCGAACACCGAGATCGTCGGGGCTGCAGCGGGTCTACTTACGGTCCAGGGTTGCCTCGCCGACGGGCGGCGCGGTGCGCTGGCAACCCTGCTCTCGTTGGGCACGGTGCTCCCCGAGTTCCGTGGGGTCCCCCGCGTCGACGAACGGACCCCTGCGGCCACCGCTGTCTGCTGGCGCGTCCCGGGAGATCCGGACGCCGCGACCACGTCGTTCGTCGACCTGCAGCGTGACGCCACCGTCGCCGACATCGCACGCGCGATCGGTGCCGGTATGCGTTCGGTTGAGCATGTGAAGCGCTACACCACCATCGGGACCGGACACGACCAGGGCAAGACATCGGGCGTCCTCGCCTCGGGTATCGTCGCGGAACTCCTCGGCATCCCCGTCGGAGATGCGGGAACCACCACCTTCCGACCGCCGTACACGCCGGTGTCTTTCGCCGCTCTCGCCGGTCGTGCGCGCGGCGAGCTCTACGATCCGGTGCGCCGAACACCTGTTCATGAGTGGCATGTCGACCGGGGTGCAGTCTTCGAGGACGTCGGTCAGTGGAAGCGGCCCCGCTACTATCCGCGCGGCGGGGAGGATATGGATTCCGCGGTGCTGCGCGAATGTGCCGCTGTCCGAAGCGGAGTCGGCATCCTCGACGGCTCCACCCTGGGTGTCATCGACGTCGCCGGGCCCGATGCCGGCGTCTTCCTGGACCTGCTCTACGCCAACATGATGAGCAGTCTGGCCGTCGGCAAGGTCCGCTACGGCGTGATGTGCGGCCCCGACGGGATGGTGCGCGACGACGGTACCGTGCTCCGCGCCGCCGACGATCGCTACACCGTCTACACGACCACCGGAAACGCGGCCGCCATCCTCGACTGGATGGAGGAATGGCATCAAACCGAATGGCCGCACCTGCGTGTCTTCACCACCTCACTGACCGACCAGGTCGCCACCTTCCCCGTCGTCGGTCCTCGTTCGCGCGACGTCGTCGGGACCGTCTTCGCGGAGCTCGATGTCAGCAACGACGCCTTCGAGTTCATGGGCTGGCGCGACACCACTTTCGGTCGCGTTCCCGTTCGCATCGCTCGGATCAGTTTCTCCGGCGAGCTCGCCTTCGAGGTCAACGTGGATGCCGGCCACGCCAGGGCCGTGTGGGACGCACTCATCACCGCCGGTGAGCCGCATGGGATCACGCCATACGGCACCGAGACGATGCACGTCCTGCGCGCCGAGAAGGGCTATCCGATCATCGGGCAAGACACCGATGGAACGGTCAGCCCGCACGATCTCGGGATGTCCTGGGTGGTGTCGAAGCGCAAGCCCGACTTCATCGGCAAGCGCTCGTTCGCCCGCGCGTCCAACCACGACCCTCGCCGCAAGCAGCTCGTCGGATTGCTCCCCACCGACCGGGTCACGCGGCTACCGGAGGGGTCGCAGATCATCGGCTACTCCGACGACCGCAGATTGCCGCCACCGCCGATTCCGATGCTGGGTCACGTCACGTCGAGCTACCAGAGCGCCGAACTGGGAAGACCGTTCGCGCTCGCACTCCTCCAGGGTGGATCGGCCTTGATCGGTGAGCGCCTCGACGTCCCCATTGGCGATGTCTTGTGCGAAGTCGAGGTCACCTCAACAGTTTTCGTCGATGCGCAAGGAGAACGCCGCGATGGATGAACTCACCATGGCCACCCCGCTGACCGCGTGGGCCGACCGGTTCGCGTCGCACGCCCCGGCGGTACTGCTGGCCGAAACCCCTTGCGCGCAAGTCAGTGTGCGCACCGACGACGCTGAGGCGATCAGTCGGCTCGGACTTCCCGGGGTCTGCCGCATCACACGTGATCGCCGCGGATCGGAAACCGCTGTGTGGCTCGGGCCCGACGAGTGGCTGTTGACGTCGACACACCGGACATCATCAGAGTGGCTCGCCGAGGTGGAGCGTCGTGCCGGAGCGAGCTGCTATGTCGCCGACGTCTCGGGCCAGCGAACACGCGTCGAACTCGGCGGCGCTCATGCGAGAACGATTCTCGCTCACGGTTGCTCCATCGACCTGTCTCCCCGCTCTTTCGCTCCCGACGAGGTGGCGCAGACCCTGATCGCCCAGACCGGAGTCATTCTGCATCGCAGCGAAGACCACGAACGGTTTGTGCTCTATGTGCGCAGCTCGTTTGCCGAGCACCTCGCCGCGTGGCTCGTCGACGCCGCCCACGAGTATGTCCATCCACTACCGACGCCCGGGAGTTGACCATGTCTCACGTGTTCACACTGACACTGCGCTGCCCGTCCCGCGCCGGGATCATGCATGCCATCAGTTCCTTTCTCTACAGCCACGGCTGCGAGGTGATCGATCACCGGCAGTTTGACGACCCGGTGACCCACACCCTGTTCGTGCGAACCGAATTCACGTCAGCGCGCACCTCCACCGGCGCGGAACTCGCCGCCGCCTTCGACTACCTCGCGACCGGGCTCGACGCCACCTACGAGGTCAGCGACAACAGTCCGCAGCGCATCCTGGTGATGGTGTCCACCCTCGGGCACTGCCTCAATGATCTCATCTTCCGCTGGCGCGC
This sequence comes from Gordonia sp. NPDC003585, assembly GCF_040610755.1. Lineage (NCBI taxonomy): Bacteria > Bacillati > Actinomycetota > Actinomycetes > Mycobacteriales > Gordoniaceae > Gordonia > Gordonia sp. NPDC003585. Next base: position 16,190 of record NZ_JBEXMX010000037.1, read on the forward strand.
AGGCACTCTCGGTGGCGAGCTGGTCGGGGTGGTATCCAATCACACCGAGCTCGCCCCGATGGCCGAATCCGCAGGCCTCCCGTTCCACCACATACCCGTCGCACCGGATACCAAGTCGAGCGCGGAGACCGAGATGCTGAGCCTGGTCGATCGATACGACGCCGACCTGGTGGTGCTGGCCCGATACATGCAGATCCTGTCCGACGAGACCTGCTCGGCGCTACGCGGAAGAGCAATCAACATTCACCATTCGTTCCTCCCGGGATTCAAGGGCGCCAAGCCCTATCACCAGGCACATGAACGCGGCGTCAAGTACGTCGGCGCCACCGCGCATTACGTGACACCGGATCTCGACGAAGGACCGATCATCGAGCAGGAAGTGATCCGCATCGATCACACACACGACCCGCGGCGACTGGCAACTGTCGGAAGCGATGCCGAGGCACTTGCCCTGTCCCGCGCGGTGCGCTGGCACGCCGAGCGTCGCGTCCTCATGAACGGCACCAGCACCGTCGTCTTCAGTTGATCCCGTCTTCAGTTGATCCCGTCTTCAGTTGATCCCGATCCCCCAGAAGGATTCCTCATGACCACACCGAAAGTCGTCATCGTCGGCGCCGGCATCGTCGGGTCGTCACTGGCCGACGAACTGACCGCCCGCGGGTGGACGGACGTGACCGTCCTCGATCGCGGTCCTCTGTTCGCCACCGGCGGTTCGACCTCTCACGCCCCCGGCCTCGTCTTCGCCACCAACCCGTCGAAGACCATGACCGAGCTTGCCTCCTACACGCTCGAGAAGTTCTCGTCCCTGGAGCATCCGGACGGCTGGTGCTTCAACCATGTGGGCGGCCTGGAGGTGGCCACCACCGAGGCACGCTGGACCGACCTGCATCGCAAGGCCGGTTGGGCGGCTTCGCGAGGCGTCGAACACGAGTTGCTCGATCCAGCGGAATGCGTTGCGCTGCATCCGCTCATCGACCCCGACACCATCCTCGGCGGCCTGCACACGCCCCGCGACGGGCTGGCCAAGGCGCTGCGGGCCGTCGAGGCACAGGCCACTCGGGCGATGGCTCGCGGTGCCCGATTCCTACCGCATCAAGACGTCGTCGAGGTGGTCGAGTCCAACGGCGCCGTTCGTGGCGTGCGCACCACCACCGGCATCGTCGACGCCGACATCGTGGTGTGCTGCACCGGATTCTGGGGCCGCGAGTTCGGCCGGCGCGTGGGTCTGACGATCCCGCTGGTCCCGATGGCCCATCAGTACGCGATCACCACCCCGGTCGCCTCCCGAGCGGGCGTGAACTCCCCGCTCGCCGAGGCGTCGCTGCCGATCCTGCGTCACCAGGACCAGGATCTCTACTTCCGCGAGCACGGCGATCGCCTCGGCATCGGTTACTACGGTCACCGACCGATGCCGTCCGACGTCGGTGCACTCGACTACGACGCGGTGATCTCACTCGACGAGATGCCGTCCAAACTTGCTTTCACGCCAGGCGATTTCGAGGAAGCGTGGCTGCAGAGCGCGGCGCTGCTGCCCGAATTGGGCGACGGCAAGGTCGAGGAGGGTTTCAACGGCATCTTCTCCTTCACCCCCGACGGCCACTCGGTCATGGGCGAACACCGTGAGCTGTCGGGGTTCTGGGTCGCCGAGGCGGTGTGGGTCACCCACTCGGCGGGCGTCGCACGGACCATGGCCGAGTGGATGATCGACGGCACGCCCGGCATCGACGTCCACGAGACCGACCTGTACCGCTTCGAGGATGCCGCGCTCACCGACGACTTCATCCTGACGACGAGTTCCCAGTCGTTCGTCGAGGTGTACGACGTCATCCATCCGCACGACCAGCGCCAGGCGCCACGGCAGGTGCGTACCAGTCCGTTCTACGAACGTCAGGTCGCGCTCGGTGCCCAGTTCTGGGAGGCAGGTCTGTGGGAGCGCCCGGCCTGGTTCGAATCCAACGGTGCGCTGCTGGATTCGCTGATCGCAGATGGCCTGGAGATCCCCGCGCGGGACGCGTGGTCGGCGCGACACTGGTCGCCGATCGCGGTGGCCGAGGCCGCGTGGACGCGCAGTCACGTCGCCGCCTACGACATGACGCCGCTGACCCGTTACGAACTCTCGGGACCCGGCGCGCTCGACCTGCTGCAACGGTTGACCACCAACAACCTCGACAAGTCGGTCGGTTCGGTGACGTACACGCTGATGCTCGACGAGAAGGGTGGTGTGCGTTCCGATCTGACCGTCGCGCGCCTTCGTGAACAGACCTTCCAGGTCGGCGCAAACGGTCCCACCGACTTCGACTGGATCAGCCGCCATCTTCCCGACGACGGTTCGGTCTCCCTGCGCGACATCACCGGAGCCACCTGCTGTATCGGACTGTGGGGACCGCTGGCTCGCGATGTGCTGGGTCCGCTGACACCGCTCGATCTCACCAACGACGGATTGCGCTACTTCCGATCGGCCGCGACCACCATCGGGTCGATTCCGGTCACGCTGATGCGGGTGTCCTACGTCGGCGAACTGGGTTGGGAGATCTACACGTCGGCCGAATACGGCCGCGCACTGTGGGATCTGATCTTCGACGCCGGTGCGCCGCACGGCATCATCGCGGCCGGCCGAATCGCGTTCAACAGCTTGCGGATCGAGAAGGGCTACCGTTCGGCGGGTACCGACATGACCATCGAACACACTCCGTCGGCCGCCGGACTCGACTTCGCCGTCCGCATGTCGAAGGACACCTTCATCGGGAAAGAGGCACTTCCGCAGCGTGATTCGACGTCGCAGCTACGCACCCTGCGTCTCGCCGATCCAGCCGCCGTCGTGCTGGGCAAGGAGCCGGTCTCCTTCGGCGACGACGTCGTCGGCTATGTGACCAGTGCGGGCTGGTCGCCGACTGTCGGGGCCTGTCTCGCCTTCGCATGGCTGCCGTCGGACGTCTCCGACGGAACCGAGGTCCACGTCGCCTACCTGGAGACCACCTACCGTGCGACCGTCGTGGCCGATCCGGTGGTGGATCCGGAGATGAAACGCATCCGCCGATGAGCGAACCGGTCGTGGTCCCGGGCTTCGTCAACCGGCGCGGTAGTGTGGGTCTCGCCATGTCTGATGCGTCCGATTCCGAGAAGTCCGCAGGCGGCGCCGTCCAATCGGTTGACCGCGCGCTGCAGTTGCTCGAACTGATCGGACGCGCCGGCTCGGCAGGCGTCACCGAGCTGTCCGTCGAGCTGGGCGTACACAAATCGACTGTGTCGCGCCTGCTGGCGTCGCTCGAGTCCCGCGGGTTTGTCGAGCAGTTGTCCGGTAGCCGCAAGTACCGCATCGGATTCACGGTGGTGCGTCTCGCCGGGTCCACCACGGCCACGCTCGACTTGGCGCGGCACGGTCAGGACATCTGCGACGCCCTGGCGATGACGACCGGGGAGACGACCAACCTGGCGGTGCTCGGCGGCCCGCAAGCGATCAACGTGGTGGAGGCGCAGGGGTCGTCCAGCGTCGCGTTGCAGACGTGGGTCGGACAGTCGTCGCCGGCGCACGCCACGTCGTCGGGCAAGGTGTTGCTCAGCGCCCTGACCGCAGCGGAACTGCGCAAGACGCTGCCACGGAAACTGCCGCAGTACACCGAGCACACCATCACCGATTTCGACGCCCTGGTGACCGACCTCGCGACCATCACCGAACGCGGCTGGGCCATCGCCGAAGAGGAGTTGGAGGTGGGACTCGTCGCCGTCGCCGCGCCCGTGCGCGACCAGGCCGGCCGCGTGGTGTCTGCACTGAGCGTCTCCGGCCCGCGCTATCGCCTCGACCCCGACGACGCCCCCGACCTCGCCGACAGCATCATGCGGTCGGCCGCCGAACTGAGCGCCCGGTTCGGGTATCACGGCTCGCGCAAAATCTAGGGGAAGAAGTTTCTTCCCCTATCCTTGGAGTCCTCCCCACCAATTTTCGCGGGGAGGACTTGGAACTTGGGGGAAGAAGTTTCTTCCCCTAGATTTTGCGGGCAGGACACTGACGCATTTCCGCAGGTCAGCGGGATTGGACTCCTAGCCCTTCGTGTCAGAGCCTCTCCAGTTGATCATTTGAGCAACCCCCGAATCGTCTCGATCGTGTCCGCTTGATCAGCGGTCTTGTCCGGGCGATACCGCACCACCCGCGCGAAGCGCAGCGCCACCCCGCCCGGATAGCGCGAACTGCGTTGCACGCCATCGAGTTCGATCTCGACGACGATCTCCGGCCGAAGATAGACGGTGTGATCGTCCCGTCGGATTTCGTGTCGTGGGAATTCCTCTGTCTGCCAACGCAACAGCTCGTCGGTCAGTCCTTTGAAGGTCTTGCCCACCATGATCGGGGTGTCTGGACTCGCTGAATCTCGCGCTCCCAGATGGAGATTCGACAACCAGCCGCGCCGCCTGCCCGAGCCCCACTCCGCGGCAAGGACGACGAGGTCGAAGGTGTGGACCGGCTTCACCTTCTGCCACGCCTTACCGCGTCGGCCCGCAGTGTAGGTTCCCGACAGCGACTTCACCATCACGCCTTCGTGCCCGTCGGCAAGTGCCGCGTCGAAGTGGGTGCGTGCCTCGTCGGGAGTCGGTGCGGTCACCGACGGAATGCGCAGCGCGGGCGCGATCGAGTCGATGGCGGCGAGCCGTTCTGACAGTGGGCGGTCGATGAGGTCGGCACCGTCGAGGTGCAGACAGTCGAAGAAGAACGGCCGCAGCACACGTTGCACGTCGGCCTCTGCGCCGTCGGCGAATCCGGATCCGAAGCGGCTCATCGTCTCCTGGAACGGACGGGGCCGACCGTCAACATCCAGGGTCAGCGTCTCACCATCGAGAATGACTGATTCACAAGATAATTCGGCCACGACGGCGACGATGTCGGGAACCCGCTCCGTCACGTCGTGCAGCGTACGGGTGAAGACCTTGATGTCGGAACCCTGCCGATGAACCTGCACCCGGGCACCGTCGAGTTTGTAGTCGACCACGACGTCGGTGCCGAGCACAGCGAGCGCGTCGTCGAGGTTCTCGGCGGGTGTCGCCAGCATCGGTTGCACTCCGCGACCCACCTGCAGAGTTACCCCGGCCAACGCGTCGGCACCACCGAGAACAGCGAGACCGGCGGTCGCCGGCAGCGATCCGGTCAGCATGTGGGCCCGACGGACAAGCGCAAGGGGTTGGTGTGACGCCTTGGCGATGGCATCGGTCATCACACCCGCCAGCGCGCCCTGCCGAAGTTCCCCGGTCAGAAGCGCGATGAGGAATCTCTGTTCGGACTCGGTGGCGGCCGACATCAGCCCGCGCAAGGTCTCTGTGCGGCGCCCCGCCGAGCCGGCGCCGGTCGCCGTCGCCAGTGCGGTCAGCGCCGCGTCGACCTCTGTCACCGTGAGCGTCGGCGCGTCGCCCGGGGTGGCGTCGAGCTTGGCGATCGAACGCCACCCGACCCCCAGCCGTCCCTGCGGTATCTCGCCCGACAGCCAGGCCACCACTACCGGGAGTTCGGCAGCGCCGGCAGCAGACAACAGCTCGGCGAGCACCCCGGTTTTGCGCAGTCGCGACCGGTCCTGTGCAACACTCGCCGACGCGAGGACGACGTCGTCCAGATTCACCGAGAGCCTCCCTCGTCGATAGGCCGCACGATACGCCGCTCCGCCGACAGCAGCACTCGACCGCTCAGAGCAGCACCTGCGCGCAGTCGCCGGCTGCGCGATCCACGCTGGGCACATGAGTGACACACGACCGCATGTCCTGCGGAAACGCACAGCCGACAATCTGATCAATCAACGCATCCTGATGCTCGACACCGCACTCGACGACGAGATCGGCAGTCTGCTGTGCGCGCAGATGGTGATGCTCTCCGCCGAGGACCCGGTCGCCGACATCTCGCTCTGGATCAACTCGCCCGGCGGATCGGTGCCCGCGATGCTCGCCATCATGGACACCATGCGGTTGATCCCGAACGACGTCGTCACCGTCAACCTCGGCATGGCCTACAGCGCCGGACAATTCCTGCTCTGCACGGGGACCCGAGGCAAGCGGTACATCCTCCCGCACGCCAAAGTGCTTCTGCATCAAGGATCGGCAGGGATCGGCGGGTTCGCGCCCGACATCGAACTACAGGCCGACGACCTACGGCACGTCCGCGACACGGTGCTCGGCATCATCGCCGATCAGACCGGCCAACCGCTCGAGCGCATCTTCGACGACTCGCTGCGCGATCACGTGTTCACCGCCGCCGAGTCCGTCGAGTACGGCTTCGTCGATCACATCGTCGACAACCTCGCCCAGATACGCCCGCGCGCAACAGCTCCCACCGGATTTGGGGTGAAAACCGCATGAGCACCTACACCATCCCGAATGTCATCACCCGGACTCCGCAGGGCGAGCGGGTGATGGATGTCTACAGCCGGCTGCTCGATGATCGAATCCTGTACTTGGGAACCGAGATCGACGACGGGGTGGCCAACGCGCTGATCGCCCAGATCCTGCATCTCGACTCCGACAACCCCGAGACGCCCATCGAGCTGTACATCAATTCGCCAGGAGGGTCGGTGACCGCGACCTTTGCGCTCTACGACACCATGCAGTACTGCCACGCACCGATCGCGACCACCTGTGTGGGACAGGCGTTGTCGTCGACAGCGCTGCTACTGGCCGCCGGCGAACCCGGGCGTCGGTCGGTGCTGCCACATGCGCGGGTTCTGCTCCACCAACCGTCGGGTCAGGGGCGAGGCACCATTCCCGATCTGATCTTGGCCGCCGAAGAGATCCTGCGCATCCGCGCGGAGATCGAGACCGCGCTCAGTCATCACACCGGTCAGGATCTCGAAACCCTGCGGCGTGACACCGATCGTGATCGGGTTCTGCGTGCTGACGAGATCGTCGCCTACGGCCTCGCCGACCAGATCATCGACGCGCGTGCGCCGCTGGCGCGGACCTGACGTCGCGGGTCATCGACCGCTCCCGCTCCAAAGGGTGATCTCTTCCACTCCCGCTCCAAAGGCGCGGGATCCCTTCCGCTCCCTGAGGTGCTCGAGGCGCTAGCCGAGAGCCTCGAAGGGCTCGGCAAGACAAGGCAATTCGGCGACCAAGTAACGACGGTCACCAGGGCTTCGAGGCTCGTCGCTTGCGCTCCTCACACCTCAGCCATCGGGTGGGATCACGCGGCAAGCGCAACTGGTCCGCGGAAACCGTTGTGCGGCATATACCTCGGGCCGACCGTCGTGGTGGAGCGCAGCCGGACCGGGACCAACGACGACGCCCGGCTCAGTTCGGCGGCGACCTCCCGCGTCAGGTCCAGCAAGGTCAATTCGAGGGCACCTGCCACGGCGATCAGCAACTCTGACGACGCGTCCTTGCGACCACGTTCGAGCTCGGAGAGGTACTGGCTCGACACCCCGGCACGTCGGGCAGTCTCCACGAGTCGCTCGCCACGCTCATGTCGATGACGGCGCAGGACGCGCCCGGTCACTTCCCGCCAGAGGGGTTCGGGCTGCGGCGCATGGTCGACTGCCATGTGCACGATGGTATGCCTCCCTCATTCGGGTGGCTGCGGGTTCTGCTCTGAGCAGAACGCTTTCGTGGGCGGTTGTTCAGCTGCCGAGAGCCTCGGGGAACGCCTCCTCAAACGCGCGCACCGCAGCTCCAACAGTCGGATACACATGGTCGGGGTTGAGATCGGCGAGCACGCCATCACTGCGCAGTGCCGCAGAGAGTTCCGGGTCGACGCCGGCCAGCACGAAATGGGCGTTGCGGGAATGCACGAACTTGATCAGGTTGCTCAGCACCGTCGACGCCGAGTAGTCGACGTCGCCGATCACCGTGCAGTCGAGCACCAGCCAGCGCAACGGGTCCGGGGCCTGGCGAACCAGCGCACTGACGTCGTCGGCGAATCGACTTGCGTTGGCGTAGAACAGGTCCGCGTCGTACCGGAACACGATCAGACCGGGTAGCGACTGCAATCCCGGCTCCGCCGGTTGGTATCGGCGGTTGCGGCCGTGGTCGCTGACGCCGACCACGAACCGCTCCGGTCGATACTGGCGGCGGATGATCTCGAGCAGTGAGACCCCCATCGCCGTGATGATGCCAGTTTGCACACCGAACGCGATCACGACCACTGCCGTGACGATCGCGATACCGAACTCGATCCGCCGGACCTGCCAGATCCGTTTCAACGCATGCACATCGATCAAATTGACGGCGATGAGGAACACGATCGACGACAGCACCGCATGCGGGAGGTTGGCCAGCGCCGAATCGAGGAACACCACCACGAGCAGCGTCACACCAGCCATCGTGATGTTGGCGACCTGCGTCCGAGCGCGCTGCTCCTCGAGGATCTGCGTCTTGGTGGGACTGCCGTTGACCACGAACGTACCCGACACACCGGCAAGGGCATTCGCGCCGGTAAGGCCGAAGATGTCCCGGTTGACATCGGCAACGTCACCGTTCCGCTGGGCGAATCCTCGTGCCGTGGCGGCGCTTTGCGCCAAGATCACGATCGCGCAGCCGATGGCGACGGTCGCCGCCTTGGGGACCTCCGACCATCCGAGGCCATCCGGGAGGCCCAGTGGGGGCAGACCGCCGTCGAGGGCTCCTACAACGGCGAGATCGTCGGACCAGCCGAGCACCGAGACGAGCACGATCGACCCCACGACCACGATGATCGCCGCCGGAAGCTTGGGCGCAAACCGGCGCGCGCCCACCATGATTGCCAGTGTCGCCACCGCGAAACCGAGCGACCACGGATCGATGTCGCCGAGGTGCCGAAGGATCTGCCACCACCGGTCGACGAGCGAACCCTCCGAACCCTCGATGCCGAGCATGTCCGGGACCTGACCCGTGAGGACGGTGATTCCGGTGCCGGCGAGAAAGCCCACGAGTACCGCCGTCGACAGGAAGTCACCGAGGAACCCGAGCCTCAGCAGCCACGCCACCCCCAGCATGCCCGCGGTGACCAGGGCGATGAGACCGGCCCACGCCAGCCACTGTTGGCTGTCGGGTGCCAGACCCGCGATACCGAGCCCCGCGATGCCCGATGCAAGGAGGGCCGCAGTCGCCGAATCCGCCCCCACCACCATCAACTTGGAGGAGCCGAGAATCGCAAAGGCAAGTGCCGGCAAGATGATCGAGTACAGACCGGCGACGATCGGGACGTGGGCGATCGAGCTGTAGCCCATGCATTCCGGAATCGCCACGGCCGCCAGCGTCACGCCGGCGAGCACATCGGTCCGCAGCCACGCAGCTCGATATCCCACCAGCGCAGGCGGCACGAGCCGGGCCATCTTCTGCGCGGTGCTGCGATGCGTCGGCGGTGGTGTCACCGATCAAGAATAGGCGCGCAACCTAGTGGTCACCGACATTCTCGGCTCGCCAGGTTTCGATACGCGTCAGGCGGTTCCTGAGTAGCGAGCTTGCGAGCGTATCGAAGGGCGCAAGCTCGCGTGACGCCACTCAACCAGCAGATGAATTCCGCAGTTCAGAGGCGTCGGCTACCGGCCCTTTCGATTCAACTGCCGCGCTTGATCCATTCCTCCAGATGCGGCGACTCGGTGCCGACGGTGGTCCCGTCGCCATGCCCGGTGTAGACCTGGGTCTCCGGGTCGAGGGTGAAGATCTTCTCCTGGATGGACGCGATGATCGTCGGGAAGCTGGAGTAGCTGCGTCCCGTCGCGCCCGGGCCGCCGGAGAACAGGGTGTCGCCGGAGAAGAGGACACCGGCCTCCGGCACGTAGATCACCGACGACCCCGGTGAGTGCCCGGGAGTGTTGATCACCTTGAGACCGGTTCCGGCCACCGAGATCTCTTGTCCGTCTTCGAGATCGCCATGCTCGACGTCGGGATGCGTGTCGTTCCACAGCATGTCGTCACCGGGGTGCAGCAGGATCGGTGCACCCGTCTGCTCGGAAAGCTCAGGGGCGACGGTGATGTGGTCGTTGTGCCCGTGGGTCAGCACGATCGCCTTGACGGTGCGATCACCCACGCCGGCCAGGATCGGCGCGGCGGAATGCGCCGCGTCGATGATCACCACCTCGTCGTCGTCGCCGATCAGCCAGATGTTGTTGTCGACGTCCCACGTCCCGCCGTCGAGCGAGAACGTGCCGGACGTGACGACATTGTCGATGCGAAGTTCACCACTCATGTCAGATCAGATCTCCACCACGGAGCGCAGCACCTTGCCCGCGTGCATCGCCTCGAAGGCGGCCTCGATGTCGTTCAACCCGATGCGCTCGGTGACGAACTTCTCCAGCGGCAGACGGCCCTGTTCGTAGAGGTCGACGAGCATCGGGAAGTCGCGTTCGGGCAGGCAGTCGCCGTACCACGAGGACTTGAGTGCACCACCGCGAGAGAAGAAGTCGACCAGCGGCATCTCCAACGTCATCTCCGGTGTCGGCACCCCGACCAGAACCACGACGCCGGCGAGATCTCGCGCGTAGAAGGCCTGCTTGTAGGTTTCCGGCCGACCCACCGCGTCCACCACCACGTCGACGCCGAATCCGTCGGTGAGATCCTGCACGGCGGTGACGACGTCGTCGACCTCGCTCCCGTTGATGGTGTGCGTGGCACCAAGATCCTTCGCCCACTCGAGTTTGGCGTCGTCGCGGTCGATCGCGATGATCTTGGTCGCGCCCGCCAGCCGGGCACCGGCGATGGCCGCGTCACCCACACCGCCGCAACCGATTACGGCGACCGAGTCACCGCGTCCGACGTTACCGGTGTTCATGGCGGCACCGAGTCCGGCCATCACGCCGCAGCCCAGCAGGCCGGCCACGGCCGGGTCGGTCTCGGGATTGACCTTGGTGCACTGCAATTCGTGAATGAGGGTCTTCTCCGCGAACGCTCCGATACCCAGCGCCGGGGTGAGCTCGGTGCCGTCGGTCAGCGTCATCGGGACACTGGCGTTGAAAGTGTCGAAGCAGTACCACGGACGGCCGCGCTTACACGCCCGACACTGTCCGCAGACCGCACGCCAGTTGAGGACCACGAAGTCGCCGACCTCGACGTGTGTCACGTCCGAGCCCACCGACTCGACCACGCCGGCGGCCTCATGGCCGAGGAGGAACGGGTACTCGTCATTGATACCGCCCTCGCGGTAGGCGAGGTCGGTGTGGCAGACGCCGCACGCCTTGATCGCGACCACCACGTCGCGAGCGCCGGGATCGGGGATCACCACGTCGACGACCTCGGTCGGCGCCTTCTTGCTGCGTGAGATGACGCCCTTGACTGTCTGCGACATGTGCTGGAACTCCTGTGCGATCGGTCCATCAGTTCTCTTCACGCCGGGCACAACCCTGGCGTGGCCACCCATAAGAATGGTGCCATCTGACCACCCCGTCACCTAGACGATTGGCGGGGAAAACCTGGCCGTTGGTACGGTCGATGGGTGACCACAAGCTCCAAGCAGCCCGACGATTGGGCGCTGTTGCTGTCGGTCATCGACGGACCCCTGCCGGAGATCGCCAAGCGCTTCTCGCAGTTCCTCGCACCCCGGATCGCCCACGACGCCCTGGTGATCTTCACTCGCGAATGCACCGGACGACCACGCAAGGTCGCCGGTCGTACCAACATCGTGGAGCGGGTGACAGTCGACGAACTTGAGGTCGTGAAGAACGCCGTCGACGTCGGCGGTCCGATCACCATGACCGCGCGCGTCGCCGGCGAGCAGCGGCGCCTGCGCGTGGTACGCGACGCGACCGACACCTTGCTCGTTCTGATCCCGCGTCAGGAGACCGCGCGTCTGCCTGACCTGATCGACTCCTGGTTTGCCCTGGTGGCCATGTCGATTCGACATCGCGTCGCGCAGGCCAGCCCCGACTACCTGGCCGAATCGCGAGCCGCGTCGTCGGAGCGCGCCCGCACCATCACGCAGCTGACCGAGATGCACGAGTCAACCCTGACCTCGATTCTCGGCACCCTGCGCTCCCCCGACCTCGACGATCGCACCGCCCGCGTCATCGCGAGTGGGTCGGCGTCGGACGCGTTGATCGCCCTGCGTAGCGTCGGCGATGCCGATCGCGAACTGTCGGAGGAATCCCTCGATGCGACGATCGATCGGATCCAGACCGAGCTGATGCCACTGGTGCGGCATGCCGGGGTCGACGTCGAGCACGCCCGACCACCAGCGGCCGGGCAGTCCCTGCCGGGTGAAACCGCGCACGCCGTGCGCGCCATCGTTCGTGCGGTGACCGCGGCGTTCCTCGCGCAACCCACGCCAGCGCGCATGCGGATCGGATGGTCGGCCGACGGCGAGAGCCTGCTGGTGGAGATACGCGATCACGGCAGCGGCAAGGTGGATGGCAACGCTCTCCGACGGCAACTGGGCGGTCGGCTCCAGGCGCTCGACGGACACCTCGATGTCGAGGTGATCGACGACTGGGGCAGCCGCGTCACGGTGCGACTCCCGCTCGATTCACCGACGAGGAGTCCCGACGAACCGCTAGTCTCGACCCTCAACCCGCGTGAGCTCGAAGTGCTCGGCCATCTGGGAATGGGTAAGCGTAACAAGGCAATTGCCGCCGAACTGGGCGTCAGCGAATCGACGATCAAGTTCCACGTGACCGGCGTCCTGCAGAAGCTGCAGGTGTCCTCGCGCAGCGAGGCCGGACTGATCGCGGTGCGGGCGGGCATCGCTCCGCCACCCGCTCGATGACCCACCCCTGAGCTGAGGTGCCCGGCTCCGCCGGCTGATCCGAAGAGTTGGTGACCGACGCTCTGACCTGGGCAAACGCCGCAGTGCTCTGTCCCTGAAAATAGGGGAAGAACTTCTTCCCCGGGGTTCACAGTCGTCCCCTAGAAATTCCTAGGGGAGGACTCCAAGAGTAGGGGACGAGTTTTCTTCCCCTAGTTTCTTGGCGGCAAAGAGCGCTTTCTGTGCTCGACGACGATGTTCGGAGTCCGAGGTCTGCGCTCGAGGTGGACCTCGGTGAGGGTTGACCGCGACGGCGGCTTCGCCGACCTCCGAGGCGCGTCGTCGGCGTGTCGTGGTTTGAGAAACCGCGTGTCTGTTCAGAAACCCGTGGCGCACCAGCGGTTTCTGGCCACATCAGCGGTTTCTGGCGACCAATGCGGTTTCTGCGATGAGGCCGCACTCTTCCCGCCTTCACGATCGTCGGCAACGCCGACGGAGGGACGCTGACTCGACGAGCCTGATGTAAGGCATCGAAGGAGTTCGCAACGCTAACGAACAAGTCTCCACCGTCGATATCACCCCTGTACCGATTGGTCGGGCCACAACCCGAGGAGATCCGCATGGCTCACCCCGCTGTTCGCCGCTTGTCCGTCGCCGCCGCTACATCGGTCGCTGCGCTCACCGCCGTCATCCCGGCCACCGCCTTGGCTGCGCCCCACCCAACACCTGCCGGAACCTCCGGCGGCGGCGCGTGTCTGTCGGTCTCGTCGTCGGAGGTGCAGCGCGCCCTCCGGGTGATCGGTCCGCCGCTGGGCCGGCGCGATCTGCACTGGATTCTGCGATCCAAGTCGACCGCGCGGACGCCGAATTGCCCGCCGGTGATGTGGGCGGCCTTCGACACCTCGCGCGGCACCGTGTCGTCGCCGACGGCGGTGTTGCTGTTCCGCCCGGGGAAGTTCCTCGGCCCGACGACCCGAAAGACCGCGGGCTACGTGCAGGTCACCGGGTCGACACCGTTCAGCGTCACCGTCACCTACCGATGGCCCAAGCCGCAGGACGCCAATGCGAACCCGACAGGTGGGCCGGTATCGTCGACCTTTGTCGCACTGGGCGACTCGGTCTTCCGCTTCGGCGAGCTGCCGCCCGGGATCTACTGAGTCAGCCCAGCGCGTCGAGCAACTGCGCCTTGGTCATCGTCGAATAGCCCTTGAGGCCCTTCTCCTTTGCCTGTGCGCGTAGTTCGACGACGGTCGGACCCTTCGGCGCCGCAACCTTCTTGGCGGCGGGCTTGGTTGCGGGAGCCGCCTTCTTTGCTGTGGCCCTGCTCGCGGGAACTGCCGGGGCAGCGGGTTTTGTGGTTGCGGGTTTGGTGGTCGCGGGCTTCTGTGCGGGCGCCTTCGACTCTGCTGTCACCGTCTCTGCCACAACCTGTTTCGGGGCCAATTCCTCGAGGGCCTCGGTCTCGATCTCGTCCTCGGACGCCGTGGGCTTCTTGGCCTTGTTGGTTGCCTTGCTCACGAGCTTGAGCACCTCTTTGCGGAGAGCGGCAGCGTCCTTCTCTGCCTTCTTCACGCGCTTCTTGGCCTCTTTGTCGAGGCGCGCCAGCTCCTCGGAAAGGCGACCGACTTCGGCTTCCAGCCGCTCGACCAGTTCCTTCTTCTTGCCCATGAAAACCACCCGTCCTCGTCGTCAGACCGATAGTCACCCTACCCGGTAGGGTCGAACCTGAGGCTGAAGTCAGCGGCCGATCCGACGTCACGTCAGGAGGCTGACATGCCACAACGCGAACCCGGACCATCGGTCAAGGACGACGAGCTTTACGAAAAGCTGCGCGACGAAGGCAACTCCAAGGAGAAGTCCGCGCGCATAGCCAATGCCGCCGCCAACACCTCCCGATCGAAGGTCGGCAAGAAGGGCGGACGCTCCGCGTCGTACGAAGACTGGACCGTCACCGAACTACGTTCGCGTGCAAAGGAGCTCGGGCTCAGCGGTTACTCCTCGTTACGCAAGGGTGAACTCATCGACAAGTTGCGAGAACACTGAGACGCCCTAGGGCAACAGCCCGGCACGACGCGCCGTCACGACCGCCTCGAACCGCGTCGCGGCGTCGAGTTTGCGCATCGCCGCCTTGACGTAGCCCTTCGTCGTCTCCACGGTGATGCCCAACTCGGCGGCGATGCGCGCGTTGGGATATCCGAGCGCGGCAAGCGACAACACATCCTGCTCCCGCGAAGTCAGGCTCGGAAAAACCTGTGCGGAAACCGGATTCGAGGCCAAGTCGTCGGTGATGCGGTCCAGCTCCTCGGCAAGACGACGGTCACCGCTCGTCGCCGCGAGGACACGGAGGCGCGCGTATGCGGCTGCGACGCTGTCTCCGGCCGCGTCGGCACGATCCGCCGCAGCTTCCATTCGAATGCGCGCGGCGACGATCTCCTGCTCCACGGCCCGCGCCTCCATGGCCAGGACATCGAGGGTTCGACCGCCGATCGGGTCGGCCGCGCGCAAGGCGCCGTAGAGCACGGCGACCGGCTTGCGGTCGACGATCACCGGTGCCGCGGCCATCGCCCGGAGCCCTTCCCGCGCGATGATCGTGTTGTAGCGGTGGGTGATGCGAGGCGTCTTGAGATAGTCGTCGACCACCATCGGCCGGTTGACCGCGACGACCTTGCCGCCGAGTCCGTGACCGATGTCGACGGATACGCCATTCAGTGCTCCGACGGTGTCACCGGCGAAGTGGTCGAGTCGCAGGGCGCGTGGCCCGAGGACCACTCCACCGAAGGCCAGCGGCACACCGCTGTCGCGCTTGATCCGGCGCAGCGCGGCGACGACCGAGCCCGACAACGCGTCGCCCACTCGATCACCTCCGGTCCGACCCCTCTTCGGGGGGTGGTCAGCGGATGCCGACCGGTTCACACTGTGACCCAGCTTACTGCCCTGAATCTGGAGGTCGACGATGACACAAACCGCCACCACTCCCCTGGAGACGGTGACCCAATGGTTGGAGATGTACGGCGCCGGCGACGCCAACGCGGCGCACCTCCTCGTCGACCGCCACGATCCGACGGCCGTCGCGTTCACCACCATCGACGTCGACGACGCCGGCAACCCTCTGACCAGCGATATCACCTATGGCGAGCTTGCCGATCAGTCGAAGCGCTTCGCGTCGGCTCTGGCCCAGATGGGCGTCGGACGAGGCGACACGGTCGGCGTTCTCATGGGCAAGCGGACCGAACTCGTCGTCGCGCTTCTGGCCATCGCGCGCCTCGGCGCGGTCTACATCCCGCTGTTCACCGCGTTCGCGACCCCGGCCATCGAGATGCGGTTGCGTGCGGGCAACGCGTCGGTCGTCGTCACCGAACCGAGCCAGGCGAGCAAGCTCGACGGTCTCGACGGGATCACGACCGTGGTCGCAGGCGAGCAGTTCGACGGGCTCGTCACCGACAGCGCCCCCATCGAGGAGTCGGTCGCGGTCGGCGGCGACGGCGCGCTGATCCTGCTCTTCACCAGCGGTACGACGGGCGCACCCAAGGGCGTTCCGGTGCCGGTCAAGGCGCTGGCGTCGTTCGTCACCTACATGCACTACGGCCTCGACGTGTCGGCCGACGACGTGTTCTGGAATGCCGCCGACCCGGGCTGGGCGTACGGCCTGTACTACGGGGTGCTCGGTCCGCTCGCGATCGGCCGACCCAACCTGCTGCTGCACGCCGGCTTCTCCGCCGACCTCACCGCCCGCATCCTCACCGACCTCGAGGTCACCAACTTCGCCGCCGCCCCGACCGTCTATCGGACGCTCAGCAAGGACCCGAAGATCGACGGTTTCGCGCTGCGCCGGGCGTCGTCGGCCGGTGAGCCGTTGACGCCCGACGTGATCGAGTGGGCGAAGACGGCGCTCGGCACCGAGGTGCGCGACCACTACGGACAGACCGAGCACGGCATGTTCATCAACAATCACTGGCACGACGACGTCCGCGAGCCGCTCATCCCGGGCTCGATGGGTAAACCGATGCCGGGCTTCGCCGCGGGGATCGTCGAGGGCCAGATCGCGATCGACGTCCCGGCCAGCCCGCTGATGTGGTTCACCGGTTACCTCGACGCCCCGGAGAAGACCGCCGCCCGATTCACCGAGGACAAGCGGTGGTACCTGACCGGCGACACCGGCCGAGTTGACGACGAGGGTCGCTACTTTTTCACCGCCCGCGACGACGACGTGATCATCATGGCCGGCTACCGCATCGGACCGTTCGACGTCGAGAGCGTCCTCATCACCCACCCGTCGGTGATCGACGTCGCGGTGGTCGGACGCCCGGATCAGTTGCGCGGCGAGGTTCTCGAGGCGTTCGTCGTGCTCGCCGACGGTATGGCCGGCACCGACGAGCTGGAAACCGAACTGCAGCAACTGGTCAAAACCGAGTTCGCCGCACACGCCTACCCGCGGACGGTCCACTTCGTCGATTCACTGCCCAAGACCCCGAGCGGCAAGATTCAGCGGTTCATTCTACGTAAGAAGTGAAGTCTCGCTGATCGAGCCGACACCGAGCCCCCTGGGGCGAGGCGTCGTGTCGAGATCCGCCGGATCGAGCCGACACCGAGCGCAGCGAGGCGTCGTGTCGAGATCCGCCGGATCGAGCCGACACCGAGCGCAGCGAGGCGTCGTGTCGAGATCACACCAACCGCCGCACCGACTCCGGCACTTCGCCATCCGAGTAGCCGATCGGTTCGTCGAACACGGTTCGGACCGGTACGACGCCGGTCCATCCGTCGACGTCGACCCCGGGTCCGCCGGTGCGCGCCTTGGCCAGCCACTGACCGTCGACGATGGGCAGTCGCAGGGTGATGGTTGCGGCGATCTCCTTGGCCGTGGCGGCGGGGACTTCGGCAACGCGGCCGGGAATCATCTTGTCGGACATCATCTCCAGGACGTGGCGCGAGTCGTCGACCTTTACGCAGGTGCCTCGCACCACCGCCGACCGGTAGTTCGCGGAGTGGTTGAACAGCGTGTCGGCGATGACGATCCCGTCGAGTACGAACACCGTGAACGCGACGGGCGCACCAGCGGCGATGTGTCGGAGCAGTCCGGCTCCGGATGAGCCGTGCAGGAGGATGTCGTCGCCGTCGCGGGCGAACAGCATCGGCACCGACCAGGGCAGACGGTCGACGACGGTGGACAGGGTGCCGACCCGTGCCTCGTCGAGCACGCTGTCGAGGACTTCGCGGTCACCCGCACGGTCGGGTTTGCGTGTGAGGGCGACCAGCGGATCCGGGTGTGAGGGCATGCGGCAATGGTGGGCGCTGCGGGGTTCTCGCTCAAGGCATTTTCACGCGCTCGAGAATTGCGGACTGAAGCTGTCCGCAAAACGCCATAGCGTCGTTCTCAATCACCCCCACCACGAAAGAGGACATCATGGCCGGCACGTACACACCCGTTGAGTTGACCGTCACCGTGGACGGCGAGCGCGAGGACATCCTGACTCTCCTCGCAGATCAGCGCGCACTCTTCCGCGTCACACTCCGTGGACTCACCGACGATCAGGCCCGCACGAAGAGCACCGTCAGCGCGCTGACCCTCGGCGGACTCCTCAAGCACCTCGCGATGGGTGAGCGGGCGGCGGTCGGCGTGATCACCGAGCGCGACGAGAACGCCGAGTTCGACATGGAGGCAGCAGCTTTCGCCTATGAGCTGCTGCCGGACGAGACCGTGGAGTACTGGCTCGCCGAATACGAAGCTGCCGCCGAAGCATACGACCGTCTCGTCGCGGAAGCCGACAGCCTTGACGAGCTGATCCCGCAGCCGACCGCGCCGTGGCAGCCGGAGCGCGAGTGGTGGTCGATCCGCCGGATGGTGCTGCACAACCTGCGCGAGACCGCCCACCACAGCGGTCATGCCGACATCATCCGCGAGGCCCTCGACGGGCAGAGCACGATGGCCGCCATCTCCGAGGGCGCGGACTGGGCGGAGGGCTGGGCCGAGTAGCCCTCCCACAGACGAGGGTGCCCCACCACCCTCCCGCTGCGTGATCCGAAGAGTTCGGTGACCACCGCGCTGACCTGGGGAGATGCAGTCTGCCGCAGAGTCGCTCCGGACACTCTGTGTCCTGTTGGAGAATCTGTGTGCTGCAGCACACAGGTAAGCCGATTCGGCACAGGGTGTGGTCTGAGGGCACCCCAGGGCACATCACCGACCAGGTCGGGCGCGGACTGGGCTTGTGCCTGGTCACCTCATGCGTCGAACTGCGAGAACTCGAGTTGAGTTGGAGAATGCGAGTGCTGCAGCACTCGCATTCTCCAATTCGGCACTGGTTGTCGCGGTGCCGACCGCGCGGAAGCTCCCTGGCCGCTTGGTGGGCACGTTCTTCCCGCCTCCACGATCGCCGACGACGTCGTCGGGGTGGGTCGCTGATCCGCAAATGGGTCGGCTGAACTACTCGACGCGCAGCACCCGACTGTGCCAGCCGGTGGCGCCGTCGGGGATCGGTGCGACGCGCCGCTCGGGCTGCACGGCACCGGTCGCATCGGTGGCCCGACAGTAGAGCGTGTGCTGCCCCGGGGTGGCGTCCCACGTCCAATGCCATTGCCGCCACGTATCTGTCGAGTACTGGGTAGCCAGCGTCGCCTTCTGCCAGGGACCTTCGTCGACGCGGACCTCGACGGCCCGGATTCCGCGGTGCTGTGCCCAGGCCGTACCAGCCACCACCACCGGACCGGGCGGTGAGGTCGACAACGGAGCCGGCCGGTCGATGCGGGAGGCGGTCTTGATCGGCGCCTGCTCACCCCACCCTCGTTTCGTCCAGTACGCCGACGCCCTGTCGAATCGGGTTATCTCCCAGTCGATCACCCATTTGCACGCGGAGACGAAGCCATACAATCCGGGAACCACCTGTCGTACCGGGTAGCCGTGTTCCAGCGGAAGCGGCTCCCCGTTCATGCCGACGACGAGCAACGCATCACGACCATCGGTGACCGCCGACAAGGGAGTCCCCGACGTCCAGCCATCGACGCTGGTCGACAGCAGCATGTCGGCATCGGGCCGAATTCCAGCTCGCGACAAGATGTCCCGCATCGGATAGCCCAGCCAGCGCGCATTTCCGGCCAAGTCGCCGCCGACCTCGTTGGAGACACACGTCAGCGTGATGATGCGTTCCACCGCCGGGATGTCCATGAGGTCGTCCCACGTGAGCGTGAACTCCTCGTCGACCATCCCGTGGACATGCAGCTGCCAGTCGTCGGTGCTGAGCTGTGGCACCTGCAGTGCGGTGTCGATGCGGTAAAAGGCCGCGTTGGTTGTCTGAAAGGGCGTGACCCCGGGAACGGCCAAATCGGTGCCGTCGGGGATCGCCGGACTCGGCGATGCGGCCGTCGGGAGCCGCAGCTTCGCCCGCTCACGCAACACGCCGCCGGCCTCGGCAATCTGACGGGCCACCACAGCGGCCGTTCCGGCCGCGACCACCAGCAGGCCCACGACGCCGACGAACTTGCGGCGCGACCACTCCGGCGTCCCGGTCTCGTCGCCTTCTGTTGTCGCTCTTCGGCCGCCCCGGCACAGCACGACGAGGACGATCACCGCGACGACACCCGCCACCACGGACGGGATCGCGTACGCCAGGTCGGCGGTCGGCCGTGTCATGGCCGCGACGACGCCCACCGCGCCAAAACACGCGACCACCAGCGCACCGAGTGGCGGCCGACGTGCTTGCAACACCCCGGCCACGACCGTGATGAGCAGGATTCCGATCGCCATACCCACCAGTAGTGCGGTCTTGTCGGCGGTGCCGAAGCGTTCGATCGCGAACTCCCGCGCCCAGGCCGGTGAGTGGTCGACGAGAAACGCGCCCACCGCCCGATAGGGTGAGGCGAACGGCGATATCGCGGCGGCAACCAACTCGCCGACGGCCAGCCCCACCCCGACGGCGGCCACCCCGGAAATCGCTGCTCTGACATACTTTTCGCGATCCATCGGAACTGCTGCCTCTCATCAAAGACCATGCTCGCGGAAGGCGAGCGCTCAGAAGGGCATTCGCGCCACGGCGTCTATCGGATTGCCTCCGCACCCATCCGGTACCGGCCCCGCCGCGAATGACCTATGAGGACGGCCACTCGGCCGGCTCTATTGCCTACAGATTGGACCGATCATGGCCACCACAAGAGTTCCCCGGATCGCCGTTGCCCTGACGGGTCTCGCGCTGGCTGCCGGGGTTGTCGCCGGCTGTTCCAGCGACTCCGATTCCAGCAGTTCGAGTATGACGTCGGGCATGAGCTCGATGCCCGGAATGAGCAGTGGGACAATGGCTCCGGCTGCCGGTCCGGTAGGACCCGGCTGCGCTGCCTACGCGTCGGCCAACCCGAGCGGCCCCGGTTCCGTCGACGGTATGGCGACCGCACCCGTAGCGACCGCCGCAGCCGCCAATCCTGAACTGAGCACGCTCACCCAGGCGCTCTCAGGACAGCTGAATCCGCAGGTGAACCTGGTGGATACGCTCAACAACGGTCAGTACACCGTGTTCGCGCCGACCAACGCTGCGTTCGCAGCGCTACCTCCGGCGACTCTCGAGCAACTCAAGACCGACTCGGCGATGCTGACCAAAATCCTGACCTACCACGTGGTTTCGGGTCAGGCAGCACCCGACGCGGTGGTCGGCACACACAAGACGCTCGAAGGTCAGGACGTGACCGTCTCCGGCACGCCTGAGGCCCTCAAGGTCAACACTGCCAGCGTGGTCTGCGGCGGCGTGAAGACCGCGAACGCGCAGGTCTACATGATCGACGCAGTACTGACACCGCCGGCTTCCTGATCGGCAGCGCTGCGCTCCTGCGCAATCCCCGTCACCTCGATCGGCACACCGGTCATGTTCGCCATGCCCGCGAGCCGTTCGAGGTCGGCGGGGTCGGAGGAGATGAGTGCGTTGACGTTGGCGCCACCGGATCCGAGGTCGTTGCCTGCCGCGGCGTTGGCCTGGGTCCAACCGCCGGAACCGTTGTGTCCCCAGCCATGTGGGATCGCGGCCACGCCCGGTTTGATGTCGTCGATCAGCATGACCGGCAGCGAGATACGACCGTGACGTGAAGCGACGGTGACGAGTTCACCCTCGGCGATCCCGCGTTCGGCGGCATCGCGTGGGTGCATGCGAGCCGCGTGAACACGACCACCCCGCAACAGTAACGGCGCGTTGTGCTGCCAACTGTTCTCCGACCGGATCTCGCGCATCCCGATGAGCCGCAACGGGAAGTCCGGTAGCACCGCCGGTTGGATGCGATCGAGCTCGGCCAGCAATTCGGGTGCGTCGAGCCGGATCTTGCGGTCGCGGAAGGTGATGATCTTCGACAGCTGCCCGGGCGCGAGGTTGTCGGCGACCACCACACCGTGCGGGTGGTCCTCAACCAGCCGCCGATACGTGAGACCACCGCGTCGCAGTCCAAAGCGATTGCCACCCATTCCGATCCGCACCACAAGATCGGATACTCGACGCGGGGTGGCCGGGACACCCAAACGCTGTGACATCAGGTTACCGACGTGCATCAACCCGACCAGCGGATTGCGGCGTGCCAGCACGGCGATCAGCTCGTTGATCACCGTCCATTCCTCGCGGGCCTCGCCCTGCGCCGGGATCACCGCCTCGGTGGCCTGCTTGAACGGCGTGGTGAACAGCATCTGGAACGGAAGGAGAAAGTCGGACCGTTCGTACATCGTGGTCGCGGGCAGGATGTAGTCCGCGTGCGCGTTGGTCTCGTTGCGGTAGATGTCCAGCGACACCATCAGGTCGAGTTCGTCGAGGGCCGAACGTAATTCGTCGCCGTTGGGCACCGAGAGCACTGGGTTGCCCGCGCTGACGAACAACGCGCGGAGCTGTCCGTCGCCACGGGTGGTGATCTTCTTGGCCATCACCGACGCCGGGGACGTTCCGAGCACCTGGGGCAGGTCACCCACCCGGCTGCGTCGGCCGGCGTAGGCGAAGCTCGAGACACGCTGCAGCGCAGCCACACCCAATCGCTGACCAGGAATCCCGAGGTCACCGAACATCGACCCACCGACGACGTCGAGATTCCCGGCCACCAGATTCACCATGTCCAGCAGCGCGGTGGTGAGGGTTCCGGTGCGTCCGAGTGACGTCCCGATCCGGCCGTAGACAGCGGCCCGTTCGGTGGTCGCGAGCGCACGAGCAATCTCTCGCACACGGTCGGCGGGGATGTCGGTGTGGGGTGCGGTCTCCTCTGGCGAATACTCCGCGACGATCGTCTTCCAGCGGTCGAGACCCCTGGTGCGCTTGCGCAGATATGTCTCGTCGGCGAGACCCTCGTCGAACATGACGTGCAGCAGTGACAGCAGGAAGAGCGCATCGGTGTCGGGGGTGATGGGCAGCCAGTCGAATTCGCGTGCCGTCTCGGTGTGTCGGGGGTCGACCACGGTGACCGCGCCGCCGCGCTTGGTGATCGCCCGCAAGCCGTCACGGATCCGCGGTGAACTCATCACACTGCCGTGCGACACAATGGGATTCGCACCGATCACCAACAGATACTCGACGCGGTTGATGTCCGGGATGGGCGCCGCCACCGGGTTGCCGTAGAGGAAGTGGCTGGCGACGAACCGGTTGTTCACGTCCTGGGAGCCGGCCGAGTACACGTGCTGCGTGCCGAGCAGCGACATGAATACACCCGTCCACAGGGTGTGACCGGTGGAGAAGGTCGCCGGGTTGCCGAATTACCAGCCGATGGACTTGCTGCCGTGCCGTCGCTGGACATCGACCAACCGCTCACCGATCTCGCCGAGCGCGGTCTCCCACGAGATCTGGTCGAACCCGCCGTCGGACCGTCGTCGCAGCGGGTGCAGCACCCGGTCGGGGTCGTTGACGATCTCGGTGAACGCGATGCCCTTGGGGCAGGCGAATCCCTTGGAGAGTGGATGCTCCTTGTCGGGTCGCAGCGCGATCAGCTTGTCGTCCTCGACCGTCGCGATCATCCCGCACAGCGGCTCGCAGATCCGGCAGTAGGTGGGCTTGTCCTCCCGCATGGGCACTCCCTGGTCGGCGTTGGAGTTGTCGGCGATGGATCTCCAGCCGGGCTGCGGCTGTGATTCCGTTCACATCTGAGCACAAGTGTTGCATGATGACAGGGCCTGATGCGAACGCTGCCAAGGAGGTCTCGCGTGACCGAAACCAACCCCGACGTCACTGCCGTCTCTGACGTCACAGCGGACACCGACGTCATCATCATCGGCGCCGGGTTGTCGGGTATCGATTGCGCCTACCGGTTGCGCGAGGAGAACCCGGACGTCGAGTACACGATCCTGGAACGACGCAGCGGGATGGGTGGCACGTGGGATTTGTTTCGCTACCCCGGCGTCCGGTCAGACAGCGACATCTACACCCTGAGCTATCCGTTCGAGCCGTGGCGCAAACCCAATGCCCTGGCCGACGGTGAGGACATCCGGCACTACATCGAGCACACCGCCCGTAAGTTCGGCATCGACCGCCACATCCGGTTCGACCGGCACGTGGTGTCCGCGGACTGGGATTCGACCGTCGACAAGTGGACCCTGGCGGTCAAGAACGGCGACGGGTCGTCGGAGACCTATCGCTGCCGGTTCGTCATCTTCGCGACCGGCTACTACAACTACGACGACCCGTACACACCGGTGTTCGCCGGCTCCGACGAGTTCACCGGGCAGATCGTGCATCCCCAGCATTGGCCCGAAGATCTCGACTACGCGGGCAAGAAGGTGGTGGTCATCGGAAGCGGTGCGACCGCCGTCAGCCTCGTCCCACCGTTGGCCCGCGACGCGGAACACGTGGTGATGCTGCAGCGCTCGCCCAGCTACATCTTCTCGTCCAAGCAGAAGCAGTACTTCGCACCCGCCGTGCGAAAGGTGTTGCCGGCCAAGGCCGCACATCAGGTCGTGCGGGCGCGGTACGCCGCGCAGACGGCGGCGATCGTGCATCTGACGCATCGGTTCCCGAAGCTGGGACGCAAGATGATCCGCTCCAACGTCGCGAAGAACCTGCCCGAGGATTACCCGATCGACGTGCACTTCAACCCGCGCTACAACCCGTGGGATCAGCGGATGTGCATGGTGCCCGACGCGGATCTGTTCGAGGACATCAAGAGCGGTGCAGCCGAGATGGTCACCGACCACATCGATCGTTTCGACGCCACCGGCATCACGCTGACGTCGGGCCGCCACCTCGACGCCGACATCATCGTCACCGCCACTGGCCTGCAACTGCAGGGCTTTGGCGGCACCACGATTCGCGTCGACGGTGCTGAGATCAAGCCGCACGATCGCTTCGTCTTCAAGAGCCACCTGCTCGAGGACGTCCCCAATCTGGCCTGGTCGGTGGGCTACACCAACGCGTCGTGGACACTGCGCGCCGACATGACCGCGCGATCGGTGGCCGATTTGATCAAGTACATGCGCGATCACGGCTACACAAACGCTCATCCGCATCTCGGCGACGAATCGATGCCGTCGAAGCCACTCTGGGATCTGACGGCGGGCTATGTCCAGCGTTCACCCGAGGCGCTGCCCAAGTCGGGAACACACGGGCACTGGCAGGTGCGTCACAACTACTACCGCGACGCCATCGACCATCGGCTCGACAAGGTCGAGGAAGGCATGGTGTTCGGCCGAGTCTGAACGCTATTAGGGTTGAGGCCGGGGGACGTACGTCGAACCGGAGGAGACCTGCCGCATGGAACGTCGAATTCCCAAGGTGCGTGACCTCGCACCGCTGATGCAGTTCAAGAAGCCCGAGTTCAACGCCAAGAAACGGCGGCTCGACGCGGCGCTGACCATCGAAGATCTCCGGAAGATCGCCAAGCGTCGCACACCGAAGGCCGCCTTCGACTACACCGACGGCTCAGCGGAGGCCGAACTGTCGATCGAACGCGCACGACAAGCGTTCCGCGACATCGAGTTTCATCCCGCGATCCTGCGTGACGTGGCCAAGGTGGACACCAGCTGCACCATTGCGGGCGGTCGGAGCGAACTCCCGTTCGGCATCGCGCCCACCGGCTTCACCCGGATGATGCAGACCGAGGGCGAGTATGCGGGCGCCCGAGCCGCCGCGCGGGCCGGCATCCCGTTCTCGCTGTCCACCATGGGCACGGCGTCGATCGAAGACGTGAAGGCCGCAAACCCGTCGGGCCGCAACTGGTTTCAGCTCTACATGTGGAAAGACCGGGATCGGTCGATGGCGCTGGTGGACCGCGCGGCGAAAGCCGGCTACGACACGTTGCTCGCGACGGTAGACGTCCCGGTCGCCGGAGCCCGGCTGCGCGACAAACGCAACGGCATGTCGATTCCGCCGGCGCTCACCTTCGGAACGGTCATCAATGCGCTCCCCCGGCCACAGTGGTGGATCGACTTCCTCACCACCGAACCACTCGCCTTCGCATCGCTGGATCGGTGGTCGGGGACGGTCGCCGAACTACTGGACACCATATTCGACCCCACCGTCACCTTCGACGACCTCGCCTGGATCAAGTCCCAGTGGCCGGGGAAGCTCGTGGTCAAGGGCATCCAGACGCTCGACGACGCGAAGGCCGTGGTCGACCTCGGCGTCGACGGGATCGTGCTGTCGAATCACGGCGGCCGCCAGCTCGACCGCGCGCCCATCCCGTTCCACCTGCTGCCCAGCGTTGCCGCCGAGCTCGGTGAGCGCACCGAGATCATCCTGGATACCGGAATCATGTCGGGCGCCGACATCGTCGCCGCCATCGCACTGGGCGCCGACTTCACGCTCGTCGGCCGCGCCTATCTGTACGGGCTGATGGCCGGCGGCGAGGCGGGTGTCGACCGGATGATCGCGATCCTGACCGAGCAGATCGAACGCACCATGCGCCTGCTCGGCGTCGCAACGCTCGACGACCTGAACCCCGGTCACGTCACCCAGCTGATGCGGCTCATCCCGCGGACCGACACCTCTCGGTAGTGACTCGAAGAGTTCCCTCCGCACCCTGAGGCCCCGCCGCTCCGCGAGGCTCCCGTGGGTGGATCCTGTGTATATCGCTCCCCGGAGCTGCGACGTTACGCGGCTGTAGTCCGTTCGGGTGTTTTTGCAATCAATGCGCCGAGCTGGGCCGATACGGGTTGCCCGATCCCGTCGCGCGCCACAATACTGAGTTCTCACGTGTGCGCGAGTCGGTCCCAAGGAGTGTGTTCTCGATGTCGTACTACCCGCCGGGCCCACCGACGTCACCCTCGGGCGCATTCACCGGACCGATGGCTACTCCGCCGCGCAATCGACGAGCACTGACCTTTGTACTGTCGGCCATCGTCGTGGTTCTGGCGTTGGTGCTCGCCGCAGGCGTGGTGCTCGTCGTGAAGGCCCGGGATGGCAGCATCCAGATCCCCGGACTCACACTCACCTCCGCCGAGGACCGCGGCGTCGACCCGTTCACCACCGCAGTCGCCGTCGCCAAGCCGTCGTCGCTGGGGAACGTCAAGCTCTCGGCGCAGGTCGGGTATCCGACTCAGGGCACGGTGACGGTCAACGGTTCGCAGCCCGGGCTCTATGGCGTCTACCCCGCCGAGACCGGTGCGTCGTCGATCCCCAACCAGCTGTCGCGCCAGTACGCAGCCAAGCCCGCGGCAGGCCGCGCGTTCGGTAAGGCCAACGGCATCAGCGAGGCCGCGGTGCCCTACTACCTGAACACCCTCACCCCGGTGGTGCTGACCCGCGACACCTGGGTCACCGATCACCGCTACGCCAACGAATCGGCATCGCCCTATCAGGCGGTACTCGAGGCCGGTACGTGCGTGCTGGTCGACCCGGCCGGGGTCCCGCGCGTCCGCTGCATCAGCGGCAGTCCGCTCGGGCCGCCCGCGGCCGCACCCGTCGGCGGCTACCGCCTCGAAGGCAACAGGTGGGACGGGTACGAGACCGAACGGGTCACCCGCATCTGCTACCAGAATCAGTACGTCACCACGATCAACAACACGACGACGATCATCGAACGCCCCGCTCCCGGCCCGCAGAATGGCCCGCGCCGTGGCGTCCTCGAGGTCGTCGACGTTCGGACCGGCATCGTGGCGCCCCGACCGGTCGGCGGCGGCGTCGACCTTTATGGGCTGCCCCCACTGCCGGCACCACTTCCCGACCCCTTCGTCGCCAACACCCCCTTCGTCGCCACGGACGAGGCACAGGCCAAGGACAACGGCCTCGCTCGCCCGGGCAGCCCGCTTCCCGCGACCGAGGTCACCGAACGGGCCACTGCGAACCGCGGAGTTCCGGAAGGTGCACCGGAGTCCGAGACGAGCGCGGCGCGGTCGAGTTCCCTCGAGGTGACCAGCACGCCGGGTGGCCTCGAGTCCACCGCCGTGTCGACGACGACGTCGGTGCCCGCGTTCCCGCGCGGACCGCTGACGACTCCGACAACGACCACGACGGAGACCACGACTCCGACGACCACCACCGAAACCACAACGCCCACAACGACGGTCGAGACCACGACACCTACCACGACCATCGAGACCACAACGCCCACCACAACCGAGACCACCACCACGGAAACAACCACCACCGAGACGACGACCACCGAGACCACAACCGAGACCACCACGACGGAAACGACGACCACCACGACTGAACCGGTGTCCTAGCGACAAGCGCGCCGGCGGACGGGATCGTCCGCCGTCGTTCGATCGGAGTAGATCGACTCCTCATGTCGGTTCATGATCCGACATCCGATTGCCCGTCGGCACACCTCGCCCCGATACTCGAAGCACGAACACTTGCCCCGCGGCGAGCGCCGCAGGCCGTAGGAGCGTGCCGAATGTCGTACTACTCGCCGCCTGGTCCACCGACCTACCCACCGGGGCCCTACAGCGGAGCCCAGCCCGCTGCTCCTCGTCCTCGCCGCGGTCTCACCTACGCCCTGGCTGCCATAGTGGTGGTACTGGCCCTCGTGCTCGTGGCGGGATTCATCTTCGTCACCAAGTCCGAGGACGACAACTTCACGATTCCCGGCCTCACACTCACTTCTGCGAATGAACCCGGCATCGATCCGTTCACCACACCGGCCAACGTGGCTCAACGGACATCGCTCGACAAGGTGCATCTGTCGGCACAGGTGGGCGCACCTAAGGACGGCAGCAGGCAGGTGAACGGCACCCAGCCTGGCCTCTACGCTCGCGGTGGACCGACCTGCGACACGAATGCGTTGGCACGCAACCTGACTGCCGATCAGAGGGCGGCGACAGCATGGGCCGGCGTCTTCGGGATCCGCACATCGTCGATTCCGCACTACTTGAACACCCTGTCGTCGGTGTCACTGACCGCGGACACCTGGGTCACCGACCACGCGTACAAGGACGGCAGCGCTCGGCCATATCAGGCGGTCCTGCAAAACGGTACGTCCGTACTCATCGACAGTGCCGGTGTTCCCCGCGTACGCTGCGCGGGCGGCAACCCCCTGACCCCGCCCGCCGAAACCCCGGTCGGCGGTTACCGACTCGAAGGCAGACAGTGGGAGGAATACCAGACCAAACTGGTCACCCGCGTCTGCCCCAACGATCGTCGCGTCGACACGGTCGACAACAAGCCGATGATCTTGCCCGTCCCGCCACCACCACCGCCCGGACCCGACGGCAATCAGCTGCCCGGGCAAGGCTTCTTGACGCTCGTCGACCCGCTGACGGGCAACACATACGGTCTCTACCTCCGACCCGAGATCAACGACATCTCCCTCTACCCTCCGCTGGAGGAGACTCTGCCGGACCCCATCCGCATCAACGTTCCGTTCGTGCCCGCCGACGAGGAGCAAGCTCGCGACAACGGCCTGGCGCGAGCGGGCAGCCCGTTGCCCGCCGACCATCTCCTCAGGGTCGCATCGGAGCAGCAGAATGTGCCGCAGGGCGCCCCCGATTCCGAGTCGAGCGAGCCGAACCAATCATCCTCGGAGTCAACCGAACCCAACCCCTCAGACATCTCGACCGAACCATCACCGTCAGAGGTCTCCACGGAACCGTCGACCGAACCCACCACCACGACGGAAGCGACCACTACGACCACCACGACCGAACCGACCGTCGAACAGACAACAGAGCAGACCACCGTGGAGACGACCCAGCCGACAACCGAACCGACCGTCGAACAGACGACTCAGCCGGAGGCGGTGCCCGAGGACACCGGTGCGGTAACCACAACGGCACCGGCGTCTTAGTGGTCCTGTCCACAAATTCGCCGGGGGTCTTCGGCGAATTTCTGAACAGCACCACTTAGCGGTCACACGGATACCGCAGGTGCCGCGTACTGCGCGGTGGTGGTGAAACGCAGGTTATCGTCGACGAGTTCGCCACTGCGCAAACGACGTTGGTCCTCGTAGTAGTTCATCGACATCGTCCACGGACCCTCGATACCCTGCTTGGGCAGGTCGGCGAGCGCTCGCTTGACGTAGCCGGCGGCGAAGTCGAGTACCGGCTTGGTCTCCATCGCGGGGTCGGCCTCGGCGCGGACGGCGGCGTAGCCGTGTTCGTCCATGTAGCCGATCAGTTTGCACAGGTACTCGCAGAGCAGGCCGACCTTGAGGGTCCACGACGAATTGGTGTAGCCGATCGCCATCGCGAGGTTGGGCACGCCGTCGAGCATCAGCCCGCGGTAGACGACGTGGTCGGGCAGCGCGACCGGCTCACCGTCGACGCTCAGTTCCATTCCGCCGAGCAGTTGCAGGTTGAGACCCGTTGCGGTGACAATGATGTCGGCCTCGAGTTCGCGGCCACTCTCCAACAGGATGCCGTTCTCGGTGAAGGTCGCGATGCGGTCGGTCACCACCGACGTCTTGCCCTCGCGGATCGTCTTGAACAGGTCGCCGTTGGGCACCGCGCACAGACGCTGATCCCATGGGTCGTAGGGCGGGTTGAAGTGCTCGTCGACCGGGAATCCCGCCGGCAGGAACTTGGCGTTCACCGAGCGGATGACCCGCCGTGCGGCCTTCGGAAACCGTTGGCAGAACGTGAAAACGAGTCTCTGCTGCGCGATGTTCTTACGTCGCGCCCACTGATAACCGCGCTCGTCGCCGAGCAGTCGGCGCAGGGTGTTCGCGATCGCATCCTCGCGGGGAATCGGCATGATGTACGACGGCGTGCGTTGCAGCATCGTCACATGCCCGGCCTGCTCGGCCATCGCCGGCAGCAACGTGACAGCTGTTGCGCCACTTCCGATCACCACGACCCGCTTCCCGGAGTACTCGAGATCCTCCGGCCAGTGCTGTGGGTGGATGATCTGTCCGCGGAACCGGTCCCGCCCTTCGAAATGCGGGGTGAACCCCTCGTCGTAGCGGTAATAGCCTGAGCCACAGAAGATCCAGCTCGCCTTGATCTGGATCCGCGCGTTGTCCTCGGACCGGTCGATCTCGACCGTCCACTGCGATTCGTCCGACGACCACGCCGCCGACACAACTCGATGGCCGTACCGAATGTGCTCGGAGAGACCGTCCTCGTCGATCGCCTCGTGCAGATACGACAGAATCCGCGGCGCGTCGGCGATGGACTGCTTGTCTCGCCACGGCTTGAACTCGTACCCGAACGTGTGGAGATCGCTGTCGGAGCGGATGCCGGGGTAGCGGAACAGGTCCCAGGTGCCGCCCGCGGCGTCGCGCGCCTCGATGATCGTGAAGGTCTTCGACGGCAGTTCGGTGGTCAGGTAGTGCCCCGCGCCGATGCCGGAGATGCCGGCGCCGATCACGAGAACATCGACCGTGTCGACCGGGTTGCTGGTGGGCACTGGATTTGTTGTTGGCACTGGATCTGTTGTTGGCACTGTGCCTCCTTGGGCTGGCTGTTGCGTCCACAATCCCCTCGGGCGACACCAATAGCCAGTGACAGAACGCACCAGAATCGGTCCCATGAGGTGCATAATGACCACATGGAGAGCGACTGGCCACAGGTATCGGCCGCCGTGGGAGATGTGATCCGCCAGGGCTCCCAGCTGGTGCTCAACGCGCGCGACGATTGGGTGTCCGCCATGCACGACGCCGCGCTGGGCAGTGTTCGGATGGCCGCCGTGGCCGAGGACCCCGTGCTCGCCGAGGGCACCCGGCGGACCAACCTGGCCAACATCATGCACTGGGCCGCCGCCAATGTGTCGAGGCCCGGCGAACGGGTGTCGGTGAACATGACGCCGGAGATCGTGAACGCGACCCGCGATCTCGTCCGGCGCGGCCTCGACGAGTCCGCGCTCGATTCGTTCCGGACCGCGCAAAGCGTCGCCTGGCAGTTGTGGATGGAGATCTGCTTCGGGCTCACCGACGACACAAAGGTGCTGCATGAGCTGTTGAGCGTGACCTCGAGGTCGATCTCCACCTTCATCGACGACACCGTCGAGGCGATGACCAAGAGCATGGCCGCCGAACGCGCCGACCTCGCGCGCGGCACGCACGCGCAGCGTCGCACCACCGTGGCATTGCTCCTCGAAGGCGCGCCGATCCCCCGGGCTCGCGCCGAAGCGCAACTCGGCTATCGGCTGTCCGGCCGGCACACCGCCGTCGTGCTGTGGTCCGACGGACCCGACCCGGCGGCCGAACTCGAGGCGGCAGCCGCGGACCTCGGCCGGGTGACCGACCGATTCGGGCTGTCGGTCATCGCCAGTGCGTCGTCGTGGTGGTTGTGGCTGCCGACCGACTCGTCGTCGATCCCCGACCGACTCGATGCACATCCCACGATCGGCATGGCGGTGGGCCGAACCGGCAACGACGTCGAAGGCTTCCGTACCAGTCACTTTCAGGCGCTGACAGTTCAGCGTGTGCTCTCGCGTATGACGTCCGGACGTCGGATTGCACGGTTCGACGACGTACGGCTGGTCTCACTGCTCGACACCGACCGGCCCGCCGTCGACGAGTTCGTGACCGATGTCCTCGGCGACCTCCACCAAGCACCGCGCGAACTCCAGGCCACCCTCCGCACGTGGATTGGTCTGCAGTGCAACACAGTTCGGACCGCACAGGAGACGT
This sequence comes from Gordonia sp. NPDC003585, assembly GCF_040610755.1. Classification (NCBI taxonomy): domain Bacteria; kingdom Bacillati; phylum Actinomycetota; class Actinomycetes; order Mycobacteriales; family Gordoniaceae; genus Gordonia; species Gordonia sp. NPDC003585. The sequence goes on from NZ_JBEXMX010000037.1 coordinate 48,744, forward strand.
ATACGCACCGCAACACCATCGTCCGCCGACTCGCCCGCGCCGAGAGTCTGCTACCGAGGCCCCTCACCGAGAATCTCGTCGACGTCGCCGTGTGCCTGGAAGTCCTCGAGTGGCGAGGCAAGTGAGGCTGAGCAGCTCACCCCCGCCTGAGGTGCGAGTACCCACCGCCCGCCGGCTGAGGCGCGAGCTCGCGAGCTAGCGCTCCTCACACCTCAGGCAGCGGTAGGGATTCCACCCCCGCCGGCTAGCGCTCCTCACACCTCAGGCAGCGGTGGGGATTCCACCCCCGCCGGCTTGCGCTCCTCGCACCTCGGGCAGCGGTAGGGATTCCACCCCCGCCGGCTTGCGCTCCTCGCACCTCAGCTCAGGGAGCAGTTGGGATCAGCGCGCGCGAACGCGCTCGGCCAGGCCGGCGCGGTCGGGCACGTCGACCTTCATGCATGCCCGGTAGATGTGGCCCTCCACGGTTCGCGTCGACAACGTGAGGCGCTCGCCGATCTCGCGGTTCGACAGACCCGCAGCAACGAGATTCGCGATTTCGCGCTCACGCGGCGTCAGCGGAAGCGGATCGGCCATGGCGGTGAGCGCCGGTGTCGTCAAGCCCCCGCACTCGGCAGCGAGCCGATAAGCGGCCGAGGCACTGCGCGTCGAGGCTCGGTTGTCGCCGGCCGCCGCATAGAACACCGCCGCTTGCGCCGCCGAGTCGGCGGCGCAGGCGAGTGCCCCGGTGGTCTCGAACTCCGCAGAGCAAAGCTCCAGTGCCGCAGCATCTCTTGATTCGACGGCGACCGCGTGCCGCACATATGCCTGCACGAGTTCGCCGTCGATGGACGCAGCGAGCTTCGCCAGTGGCTTGGCCGCGTCGGTGTCGCCCAGGCGAGCCGCCGCATGCAGGGCCTCGGCCGCCACGCTGCGTTGGGTGGACGCAGCAGCGAAGTCGGCGGTCTCGTGCGCCACGCAGATCGCTTCGGAGACTTGTCCTTCGGCGGCGGCGAGCCACACCCCGGCCAGCCGCAGAAGTGGCTCGAACACGGCGACGTGCGGACGCAGATCCTTGCGAACAGCGTCGGCCAGCGCCCGCGACTCGTCGATCTCGCCGAGCTGCGCGAGTACGGTCGCCAATGCCATTCGCGCCGGAAATCCCCATGCGGACATGACATCCGAGGCCATGGCGGCGGTGGCTTGCCGTAATGTCGCCGCCGCCCGATCCAACCGTCCTTGCGCCGCCTCGACGACGCCGGTGAAGGTCTGCACCATGCCCCAGGCCAGATACTGGCCGGGACTCGAGAACTCGGCGTAGCTCGCGGCGAACTCGCGCGCTCGAGCGAGCCGGCCCGCATAGACCAGCGCCTGCAGTTCACCGAACACCGCCGAATACCGCACCAACCCGTCCATGCTCGGCGGGATCTCGACCGCCCGCGCGATCGCGAACACCTCGTCGGCCTCACCCATCAAGCACAGCGAGCGCTCGGCCGCGAACGCCGCCCAGTACGACGCAGCCGGGATGGCGGCGTCGTTGCCCAACACCTTTCGAGCGCGTTCTGCGGCGGCCACCAGGTTGTTGGCCTGCATGTCGCGCACTGCGGCAGCGGCATCCACCATGTCGACCAGTGCCGGCGTGCTGATCCGCGCCTGCAGGAGGGCCAGCATCTCGTCGCCCCGCTCGCCGTCGCCCATGGCGAAGTCGAAGTTCCACAGACGTGTCATTCCCCAACGGAGAACATCGAGTTCGTCGAGCGTGTCCGGATCGATGGCGACCATCACCTGCTCGCCCTCGTCGGGGCGGCCCTGCCAGAGCAGCGCTCGCGCAAGGAGATCCGCCGCATCCAGTCCACCGCCCCGCTCGATGGCGGCCCGGGCGAACCGCTCTGCCGCAGCGACATCCGACAGCGCGATGGCGCTGCGCGCCGCGTCGAGCATGACCTTCTGATCGGTCTCCTGGTCGCTGTCGATTGCCAAGTCCGCCAGCCTGATTCGACCCTGACCAGACTTGGGCCTGCCGCGTTGCGCGAGTGCGGTCACGAGTTCGCCACGCAGGCGGCGGGCACGCAGACGACCGATGCGTCCGCGCACCACATCGCCGAGCAGCGGATGCGCAAACCGCGCCAACAGGACCCGGCCGTCCTGGGTGATCCGGATCAGCCCACGCCGCTCGGCCTCTTCGACCTCTGCCTCGCCGGCAACCTCGACCAGCAGGTCGGCCTCGATGGGCTCACAGAGGCTTAGCAGATTGAGCGCGTTGGTCACGCCGTCGGGGAGAGCCGCGATACGACTTTCCAGCAACGACGCGAACTCCGTGGTGACCGAGGCGTTTCCGCGAAGCTGCCAGATCCCGCCCTCGCATCGCAGACTGCCCGATTCGCGGGCCCCGGTGACGAGGTGGTGCAGGAAGAGGGCGTTGCCGCCGGACGCCTTCCACATCAGCTCCGCCGAGAGTCCTTCCACCTGACCGCCAAGGGTCTGCTCGAGCAGGTCGACGCTCTGTTCGCGGGTGAACGCGTCGAGTTCGATCCGATCGAGGTAGCGGTCCTTCCACAGCGACATCACGGCGTCGGGCACCCGTTCACCGCTGCGAATGGTGGCGATGATGCGGGCATCCCCGTCGATCGCGAGCTGATGCAGCAGGGTTGCCGACAGTGGGTCGAGGAGATGCGCGTCGTCGACGCCGAGGATCACCTCACCCGCGTCGAGCAGCGATTCGCGTGCCGCGGAAAGGTAACCGACGGCGTCCTTGGCGGTCGACGGTGGTACGACCGGCGCGAAGGCGCCAAGCGGGATGGATCGCGCCGACTCACTACCGACCACCCATCGCACATTGGGGAGCGTTTCGGTGACCTGACGGGCGAGCGTCGTCTTGCCGACGCCGGCCGAACCGGTGAGGACGATGCCGCGGCTGTGACCGTCGCTCGTCAGCAGCGCATTTCGCGCGGCGTCGAACTCGACGCGACGCTCGACGAGGGCCCACGTTCCCGACACGGCCCAATCGTACGACCGTCAAGCGCTGGTGGGAACCGGTTATCCGACCGACCGGCACTCGCCTCAGTCGGCCGGACCGTAGGAGAGGTGCAGGACGCCGTTGTCGAAAACGTCGTGGTCCACCAGGCGCAGGCCCGTCTTGCTCATGTCCTCGAACAGTCGCGCGCCGGTGCCGAGCACAACCGGATAGACCAACAGATGCAGCTCGTCGACGAGGCCGTCGGCGAGCATTGCCCGCACGAGTGTCCCGCTGCCGCTGACGTAGAGGTTCTCGGCACTCTTGAGCTCGCGGATCCGGTCGGCGTCGTAGGTGCCGAGTACCTGCGAGTTCTGCCAGCTGTCGACCTCCGACGCGGAGGTCACCACGTACTTGGTGCTGTCGTTGAAGAACGGTGCACCCGGGTCTTCGTCGGCCGTCCGCGTCGACCACGCTGGGGCAAACATCTCAAAGGTGTTACGCCCCAGCAGAATTCCTGTGCACTCCGACATGAACGACGACAAGACCGCGCCCTGCGCCTCCGGAAATCCGTACGGCATGGTGAATCTCGGGTCTTCGAAGACACCGTCGAGACTGACGAACTCGTGAACGTGGATCTTGCCCATGATAATTGGCCTTTCGCTGTATCAAGGATGCGGAGCTACTCGCACAGTTCGACCCAGCGTGAGGGCAAAACTCATCGGTGACCTAGGCGGCCGCGGCAAGGAGGGGAAGCACCACCAGCAACAGCAGAAGTAAAATGAACGGGATCACGAACAGCGCGATCGCCGGGACGACGCCGTTATAGGGCTGCGGAGCCGGTCCGATCGAGCCGGGACTGAACACGAACACCGGCATCCGATACTCGAGCGGCACCACCTGACCAGGAGCCACGTTGATCGTTGTGTCGACCGGTCCCACCTTGGTCGGGATCAGGTACGGCGCATGGACATGCACGTGGTGCTGCCCGGGCGGCAGCGGGATGTTGTTGACGCCCCACTCACCGGTCGGATACTCGTGCCCGTCGATCGAGATCTTGGGTTTGATCAGGAAGAAGATCCACATCAGCGGGAAGAACTTCGCGTCCAGCGACAATCCCTGTCCGCCACCCGGCGCCGACTGGTGCTGGGGAGCCTGGTGTTGCGGTGCTTGGTGCTGCGGCGCTTGGTGTTGAGGTGGCGGCTGGTGCTGCGCGGGCTGGTAGGCCGGTCGCGCCGGCGGAGCACCGTATCCCTGTGGCACGCCGCCGGGACCCTGCGGGTAACCCGGTGGCGGCCCGTATCCCGGTGGCGGCCCGTAACCCGGCTGGGGCGGGCGCGGACCCTGCTGGCCTGGCGGCGGATACTGCGGCTGTCCGAACGGCGGTTGTGGTGCATTCACGATCATCGACCCCTGATGTTCCCCGAAAGTTGGCTCGTCGAAGCACTGTAACCCGATAGGTGTACCGCGGTCGCCCCGCACTCATGCGTTTGAACACCCCCCTCGGTGACGACAGAACCCCGCCGGGCCGAAGCCAGACGGGGTTCATCATCGCGAAGATCGGGCGATCAGGTCACGCGAGCGCAGCGACGAGGCAGTGTCACTGCCAGACCCAGATCCACCGGCGGCCGCGCGGGTCCCAGCGACGGATGCGACGACGACGACGCGGGTGCGGCTGCGGGTGCCGGGGCTGCGGACCCTGCGGTTGCTGCGGGTGCTGAGGGTTGTGCGGGGGGTTCGGCATTGGACGCCCTTTCATCTCTGGTCTCGAACCGGCACGCCGGTTCTCCTGACAGCGATGACTCTGCACACCGAAGCTTGGGAGAACTTCCCGTCTTCCTGGGAGGTTGCTGGTCGTCCGTACCCGCCGGGATGGTCCCGCCAGCCAGCTGAGGCTCGTCGCACCTCGGGGAGCAGTAGGATTCCTGCAGGTCAGAGCGCTGGCCGCCAAACTCTCTCGGATCAGCGACCCACCCGCCGACGTCGTCGGCAATCGTGGAGGCGGGAAGAGTGCGGCCTCATCGCAGAAACCGCACTTGTCGCCAGAAACCGCAGGTGTGGCCAGAAACCGCTGGTGCGCCACGGGTTTCTGACCAGACACGCGGTTTCTGAAATCGCGACACGCCGACGACGCGCGTGGGAGGTCGGCGAAGCCGCCGTCGCGGTCAACCCTCACCGAGGTCCACCTCGAGCGCAGACCTCGGACTCCGAACATCATCGTCGAGCACAGAAAGCGCTCTTTGCCGCCAAGAAACTAGGGGAAGAAAACTCGTCCCCTACTCTTGGAGTCCTCCCCCAAGAACTTCTAGGGGACGACTGTGAACCCCGGGGAAGGGAGAGTCCCAGGGGGTGGTGGGGTTTCGGTCCTGACGTCAGCTGAGCCGGTCGTGACTGGTCCGGCGTGTCGTGGGGGCTTGGGGTGGGCCAT